>JABMQA010000033.1 GCA_013203545.1 Bacteroidota bacterium | reverse complement strand
TCATCGAATTACACTAATTAAACGAATGGGAGGATTGATGAATTAGATTAATTCGTTCAATTAGATGATGACTTTTTTTTATCATAAATTGGTGGAAACTGAATAGCCTGGGGCGAATATCCCGCAAAAGCGGTTTTTTTTCAGGCTTGTGCTGAAAAAACCTAGTCTCTTTTACGCACATCGAGTCTAAAGTAAACTCCCATTTTCATCAGCGTTTTATTATCTTGCTTGATACTTCAAAACTGTTGTATTTAATTTTTAGGAAGTAAATACCCGGATTAACATGATTGCCCTGGTCATCATTCCCATTCCATATTACTGGTTCATCCGGCTTCAAATTATTAAAATCATGTACTTTCTGACCGACCATATTATAAATTTCGATTTTAACATTCCCATTCAAATTTTCAATATCATGCAGAAATATGGAGGTGAATGAGCTGAAGGGATTGGGATATATTTCCGGTAAACTCAATTTTGTGTCAGTGCAGAAATCTTCATTGATTCCCACCGCTATATCCGCCAGCACTTTCCCAAAAGGGCCACCATACGCTCCCATATCATTACGAAGATTTCCCTTTGCCGGCCAGAGTGCCTGCCCCGGATTCAGGGGATCTTCGGGATCATTGAAGGCAGCACCGGCATTTCCGGCATCTATGCATGGCGATGAATTCAGCAGGTAAAAATTCATGTCATCGAATGCAGGATCCTGATCGATGTTCCCGACACCCTGAAACCCTCCTTCAATATCACTGTACGATATACTTGCCACACCTCCATCCACCAGGGCAACCGGCCCGCCCTGCGACTGTGTATTGCCCCACATTATGTTGTTCCGGGCAGTTACTACTCCCATCCATACATAAAGGGCGCCTCCTTTTCCACCGTAGCCACTACCGGTAACCGAATTTCCCACAATTGTATTGTTTTCGATCAATATCGGATCATTCCCGTTTCCTATTGTCCAGATCCCACCGCCACCATAGGATTGCCCCCCGTAGTTTGCATAAAAGATGTTGTTCCTGATCACACTACCAGAATAATCAACCACCAGACCAGCTCCGTACCTGGCCTCATTTTGCATAAAAACATTGTTAATGATCAACGGATTTCCGTCAAAACAGGTCATACCGCCACCCTGCGCACCACTTACACCCATCGTATTGGTTACATGGTTCTCGATAAATAAATTGTTTTTGATGGTAGGTGACGACTGAAACGACAGTACCCCTCCACCGCTTCTCCATTTGCTGCCTGGAAACTGGGGATCAATCCAGATGGTTCCGATGCCACCGGTAAGTGTGAATCCCTGTAGCGTGGAAAAGGAATTTTCGCCGGATAAAAACCTGACACAACTGGCGGTGTCGGGATTGGTTGAGTTGCTTCCATTGATAATGGTTTCGTTGATCAGGTTTATTTCATCGTCCAATACGTAATGACTGGCCACAACAATGTTTTTTCCGATGAAATCGATGTTTTCGAAGTAAGTTCCCGGAGCAACAAGAACGGTATCGCCATCCTGAGCATGGTATATCCCATCCTGTATTGTTGGCTGGTCGCCGGGCACGTGGATCACATTACCCGCAACCGGTAGAAAATACACTGAATTTCCGTTAAAACAGGGTATTGCAAGGATATCCGAAATTTTATTCAGGCCGATATCAGCAGGATTGTTGTGTCCTCCTGAAATCACCTCTGGCGGGTTGGTAAAAGAGGGGTCATACTTGTAAATATTATCTGTGGTCCACGACGAAAAATACACGTCGCCAAATTGGTCAATCACAAGACCGTCTGTTGATGAAATATTGGTTTCAACAACAGTCATATGTGTGGAATCCTCCAGGTTGATAGCGATAATGGGTTGATTCGTCCAGAGGCTATTCAAAGCAAGGAGCCTGTTGTTGATTTCATCGAATGCTATTCCGTTCGGATAATTCAATGCAGAATCCACAAATATGCTATAATTGGCAGTGCTGATCATTACCCTGTATATTTTATTGCCATCGCTATCGGTAACATAAAGATTACCCGAATTATCGGAAGTAATATCATTTAGCAGTTCACTGCCGGGAATTTCCACATCAAATACCATTTCTGCACTTGTCAGGTCAAATCCAATGATTCCCGCATAAGGCTCTTCATTTGATGAGACAAAAACAGTTTCACCAACGATAGTGATACCGGCCGTGCTTGATAGTACCTGGCTAAAATAGGACTGCTGGCCCGTACTGTCGATCTGAACAATACTGCCATCGCCCCAGTTGGAAACCAGGTAACGGTTGTTTTGCGGATCAAATACAACACTCTCAGGATTGTTTAACAGGTTTTGTGCGGACAGGCTGGAGCCGAGAGTCAATAAAAGTATTACACCCGGCAATCCCAATGCTTGTAAGATGTTTGTTTTCATGAGTTTATTATTTAATTTTCAGAAATTCACAGCCAATTTATCTTATCCTCATGAAACGGAATAAATTACTCGACCTTCATGGCATATTCCCTGATAAAGAACATCTTATTACATATATCAGGTGATCGTGTGTTTTATCCTGCTGTTGAATTCCTATAAGCTGTACTTTATCGTTTTTGGCAGTTTTAGATCACAATTATTGAAGGACGGGGCTATTTATTTCTCCATCAATTTTTAGACAGCACCTAAAGAGTATTCCTAGTAATAAATAGTTTCGATCCAGGCTTTTGCGCTTTGGCTCCCGAAAGTATTCTGGATTGCGTGATAAATCACTTTTAATCCAGGGGTATCGTAAATTTAAAATCACTTCCCATACCAGGGTCACTCTCTACCCAGATAATACCACCATGTACTTCCACAAATTCTTTACATAACATTAATCCTAAACCACTGCCTTTTTCATTTCCCGTCCCATAGGTTGTAAAGTTTACATTCGGGTTAAATATTTTCTCAATATTTTCAGGGCCAATTCCAATACCTTCATCTTTTACGCTGATGGTACAGAAATTTTCATCTTTTTCAACCGAAACGTAAATGCACTTATTCTGATGGGTGAATTTAATTGCATTTGAAATCAAATTCCGAATAACCGTCATTAACATATTTACATCAGCGAAAATAATTTGATCCTGAGGTATTTTATTAAAAATTTCTATTTTTTTCTGTTTGGCTAATTCCTGGAGGAGATTGATGCTTTTTTCTGCAATTTCATACAGATTACAGTTGGCTGGAGAAAAAACGATTTCGTTTTGTTGGCTCTTTGACCATAGCAATAGGTTTTCCAATAAATCGTAAGTTGTATTGGCTGTCCCCTGAATCATTTGAAGTGTTTCGGAAAGAATTGCCGTATCGGTAAGGTCAAAATCTGAAATCATCAATTCAATTAGCTGCTTAAAACCTCCGATAGGCCCACGTAGGTCATGTCCGATTATTGAAAATAGCCGGTCTTTGGTTGCATTCAATTCCCGGAGTTTTTGTTCCGACAATTCCAATGCTTTGTTTTTTTCTTCAATTTTCCTGGCATTACGTTTTAGGGCTTCTTCATGTTTTTTTCGTGGTGTGATATCTATTACCGAAGCCAATATGAGTGTACCCTCTATGGTTTCGATGGGATTTAAGCCGATCTCGACCGGAAATTCTGTCCCGTCTTTTCTAACGGCATAATGATCTCTCCCTGATCCCATTGCTCTTGTCTGAGGGTTAGCAAAAAGCACATTCCGATATTCAGGATGATTAATTTTAGTGCGCTCAGGTACTAAAACCTCTAAGTTTTTACCAATTAATTCTTCAGTGCTATATCCGAATTGTTGTTCAGTTTGCTTGTTAATCATTACAATTTCTCCCACTGAATTCACTAAAATGATTGCATTGGGTGCCGATTCAACAACCAGGCGAAATTGCCTGTCAGTTTTTTTCCTTTCAGTAATATCAATTATTGCTGCTAAGGTTAATATACCATCTTTTGTGACAATTGGGTTTAATCCAATTTCAACAGGAAATTCTGTCCCGTTTTTTTTTAATGCATTTAGTTCTCTGTTTTCTTCCATTTGCCGGCTTACGGGATTATTGAAATAGGACTGCATTAAATGAACGTGGTTCTCTTTGAAATTATGTGGTATAAGTAATGTCAGTTCTTTACCGGTCAGCTCTTTTTTTGTATATTGAAACAATTTTTCAGCAAACCTGTTTAAATATTCAATCTCACCCAGATTATTTACCAGTATTAAAGCATTTGGCGAAGCTTCAACCATTAGCTGGAAGGTTAATTCGTTATGTTCAAATTGTTCCATATTCTTTTGCTGTTATTCATTACATCAGGATCAAATTATTGAAATTACTTGTCGCAATACTACATGGCAATAAATTCTGACTAAGATTTTGAAACTGGCTGATTATACCCAATAATTTTGGGCTAATTCTTCCGCCAAGATACGAAATTAATTTTAGTGGTAAAGATGATCTTAATTTTTTCGCTTTTAATCAAATTCCTTTCCCGCATTTTTTTACTTTTATTGAATTATTCAGATCAGTATAAATATTTCTTAATAATTATCTTAAGATGAACCTATCAGAATTCCGCAGGCATGGCCATGAACTCATTGACTGGATGGCCGAATACTTTGAAAATATCGAAAACCTACCGGTAAAATCCGGGATATTACCGGGTGAGGTTTTAAACCAGCTCCCCGCGCATCCTCCCAGTGATCCGGAAGCATTTGAAAATTTGATGAATGATTTCAACGAAATTATTATGCCCGGAATAACGCACTGGCAACATCCGGGCTGGCATGCCTACTTTACGGCCAACAACAGTTATCCTTCCATCCTTGCCGAGATGCTCACCTCAACCCTTGGGGCACAATGTATGAGTTGGCTTACATCACCTGCTGCCACTGAATTGGAAGAGCGGGTTATGGAATGGCTTGGCGAAATGACCGGTTTGCCAAAAGGCTTTACAGGTGTTATTCAGGATACTGCCTCAACAGCAACACTCGTATCGCTGCTCACCGCACGCGAAAATGCCACACGGTTCGCGATTAATAGAAGTGGCTTTTATGGCAAGGGTGTCTTCACCATCTACTGCTCCTCCGAGGCACACTCATCCATCGAACGTGCCGTTAAAATTGCCGGATTCGGGCAGGATAACCTTCGTAAAATTGAGGTGGATAAACTGTTTGCCATGAAACCCGAATCACTTGAATCCGCAATAAATTCCGATCTCAAAAAGGGATTTGTCCCCCTTGCGGTAGTAGCCGCCATTGGCACCACCGGATCAACTGCTATTGATCCATTAAAGGAAATCGGTGAGATTTGTAAAAAACACAAGCTGTGGCTGCATGTGGATGCGGCCTGGGCCGGCACTGCAATGCTACTTCCCGAATTTCGGTACATGATTGATGGCATCGAAAATGTGGACACCTTCGTGTTCAATCCGCACAAATGGATGTTTACCAACTTCGATTGCAGCGCCTATTTTGTAAAAGACAAGGGTGCATTGATCCAGACTTTTGAGATATTGCCGGAATACCTTAAAACAAAAGAGGGCAGTATGGTAAACAATTACAGGGATTGGGGCGTCCAACTTGGAAGAAGGTTCAGGGCACTTAAGCTCTGGTTTGTGATACGTACATTTGGCGTGAAGGGTTTACAGGAAAAAATCAGGAACCATATCCGGTGGGCCGATGAATTTGCCGGATGGGTTGAAAACGAAAAAACATTCGAAATCCTGGCCCCTTCGCCATTGGCCACGGTGTGTTTCAGACTGCATCCAGCAGGCGTGGACGATGAGCAGCAACTTAACAGCTTAAATGCAAGGTTTCTCGATGAAATTAATCAATCCGAAAAAATATTCATGACCCATACCAAACTAAACGGTAAATTCACCCTGCGGTTTGTTGTTGGCCAGACCAATACTGAAAGACATCATATTGAGAAGGCATGGGAGATTATTTGTGGTATTGCGATGAGAATGAAATAATGCAGTAATTTGCGTTACAACTTCATCACCAGCGTTGCCATTTGCTCAAGCGGCAATATTTTTGCAACAGCGCCCAGTTTGATGGCTTCCTTGGGCATACCAAATACCACGCACGATTTTTCGTCCTGGGCGATGGTAAAAGCACCGGCTTCTTTCATTTCGAGCATCCCCCTGGCGCCGTCATCACCCATTCCGGTTAAGATGATGCCCATGGCATTGGAGCCTGCTGCCCGTGCTACTGATCGGAATAAAACATCAACTGATGGCCGGTGGCGATTGACCAGCGGCCCGTCTTTCACCTCAACGAAATAGGATTTATCACGTCGCTTAATCAAGAGATGGTGATTGCCCGGTGCAATAAGTACCCGTCCACGCAACACCTGATCGCCATCTGCGGCCTCCTTAACGGTTATCTGCAAAATACTGTTGAGTCTGTCGGCGAATGCCCTGGTAAAAACCTCCGGCATATGCTGTACTATTACAATTCCAGGACACTCAGGAGTTAGTTTTTCGAGAAACACCTTGATGGCTTCGGTACCGCCTGTGGAAGCGCCAACAGCGATAATTTTGTCTGTTTTTTCAGATGTTGGACGAACCGGAAAATCCGGAATAATCACATCGGCAGACAATTTCTCTTTGACAGTGGTTTCGATCAGGTTCAGTTTCCTGGTCAGGCGTGATATGGCAGCAGCCTTTACCGCATCGATAATGGCAATTTTTGATTCTTCGAAAAAATCCCTGGATACCAGTTTAGGTTTCGGGATTACCTCTACCGCACCGAGCTCAAGCGCCCTGATAGCTTCTGCTGATCCCTTTTGGGTTATGCTGGATATGATAACCACCGGAATTGGATGCTGCGACATGATCTTTTTAAGAAAAGTAATCCCATCCATTTTTGGCATATCAACATCCAGGGTGATTACATCCGGCACTTCAATTTTGATTTTTTTTGCGGCTATGTATGGATCCGGGGCTGTTCCCATAACATCGATCATCTCATCGGATTCGAGGATAGATGATAACGATTGCCTAACAACCGCCGAATCATCGACAATTAAGACCCTGATTGTATTTTTCATGATTGCTCTTTTTTAAAATCCATAGAATGATATCAATAATTGTTTTCTGCTTTTATCTTGTAATAACTTTATTTTTTAAGTAACGTATGGTCTTCAGTCTTCAGTCCGCAGTCTTCAGTCCG
>JABMQA010000334.1 GCA_013203545.1 Bacteroidota bacterium | reverse complement strand
TAGGAGGACTTGCCATCGTTTTGGGTGGCATAACGAAGGGGAGATTTGGTAGGGAAGAGTCTGGAGTTAGGAGTTAGAAAAAACATGGTAACGTCTGACATAGGAGGACTTGCCATCGTTTTGCTTGAGTTGGGAGTTGAAAATTTAGAATGTAGAATGAGGAGTTTGGAATTGGTTGAATGATAATGCTTGCTGGAGTTTCCATTGTTCTTGTCTTTCTAAAAATTGTTAAATCCGTTTTTAACATCCATTTTCCAGGAAGCATGTATAAACATTTTATACTTTTGCCGAAATATTAATAACATTTAAAAACAAACATCATGGCTTTAGAATTCACAGATGCAAACTTTGACGAACAGGTACTTGCCTCAGATAAACCCGTTATAGTTGATTTTTGGGCGGAATGGTGCGGCCCGTGCAGGATGGTTGGCCCCATTGTGGAAGAGATCGGTAAAGAGTATGAAGGTAAAGTGCTTGTCGGCAAAGTGGATGTTGACAGCAACCCCGGTACATCAGCCAAATTCGGGATCAGAAATATCCCTACGCTCTTATTTTTTAAGGATGGAAAAATTGTTGACAAGCAGGTTGGTGCAGTTCCCAAACAAGTGCTCATTAAAAAACTTGAAGGGCATATGTAAGCCTTGAAAGATGACAAAATCCGGGCAGTATGCTAACTGAAGTGTACTGCCTTTTGTTTTTCTGCGTTTAACACTGATTAAGAAATTTTCATATCAAAGGGCAAAATCATGGAATATACAATCGATAAAAACCGGCTACAGGAGTTTGGCTCCCTCGAATTTATTGCACGACAGGTAGTGGAGGGATTTATTACCGGTTTGCATAAAAGCCCTTTTCATGGTTTTTCGGTTGAATTTGCCGAACACAGGCTTTACAATACCGGCGAATCCATCAAACACATCGACTGGAAACTCTTTGGCCGCACCGATAAACTATTCGTAAAGCGTTATGAGGAAGAGACCAACCTGCGGTGTCAGATTGTTATCGATAACTCATCTTCGATGTATTTTCCTGTAAGGGATAAAGTGTCAATCGACCAGCCCAACAAAATTACCTTTTCCATTTATGCTGCTGCCGCTTTGATGAACCTGCTGAAAAAACAACGCGATGCCGTAGGGCTATCCGTGTTTTCTGAACAGGTGGATTTGCATACCAGGGCACGGTCAACCACGGTTCATCAAAAATTCCTGTATGGCGAACTGGAAAAACTATTGGTTCCGATCACTGCGGATGATCATAAAAAAACAACGGTAGCCGGTTCATTGCACGAAATTTCCGAAAAGATCCATAAGCGGTCGCTGGTGGTAATTTTTTCCGATATGTTCGAAAGTAGTTCCAATACGGACGAATTGTTTTCATCGCTTCAGCACCTGCGGCACAATAAGCACGAAGTTGTATTGTTTCATGTGGTAGATCAGGACAAAGAGATCGACTTTGCGTATGATAACAAACCTTACAAGTTTATTGATATGGAGAGTGGCCATGAGCTGAAAATTCATCCATCTGAAGTCAGGGAGCAGTATACCAAAACAGTCGCAGCATTTAAAAAGGAACTAAAATTGAAATGTGGCCAGTACCGTATCGATTTTGTTGAAGCAGATATTAACAAAGGATTTAAACAGATATTGTTGCCCTATTTGTTGAAAAGGGAGAAAATGTATTAATGCGTATTTGTAGAGACGCCAGGCATGGTGTCTCTACAAACGCATCCAAAATTATATTTTCATGTTTTTTTTTCATACGATCCACAGCCATACATTACACCTCGATTTTCCCGATCAAATACGTCACCGCACTGCCACCTATCTCCACGCGGTCACCCGACATTTTACAAAACAGTTCGCCGCCTCTGTTTGAGATTTGATGGGCATGTAAATGTATCTTATTCAGTTTGTGCGACCAGTAGGGGGTAAGAAGCGTATGCGCAGAGCCCGTTACCGGATCTTCGTCGATGCCGATTTTGGGAGCAAACATCCGTGAAACGAAATCTACTTTTTCGCCTTCGGCGGTTACAATTATCGCATGGTATGGCAGTCCCGTCATCATTTTAAAATCAGGATTAAGTGATTTTACCTGTTTTTCGTTTTTAAACCTGGCCAGAATAAAATCCCTTGCCGAAACTGTTTCAATAGGTTTTATGCCTAGAGATTGTTCCAGTAAAGCAGGGATTTGAACATTTTCATAAAATCCTGCCGGGAAATCCAGTACGAGCAGGTTATCGTTTTTTATTACCCTAAGTTTTCCGCTTTTTGATTTCAGAAAGATCATATCGTTTTTATAACCCAGGTGGTTATACAATACATGAGCCGTAGCCAGCGTAGCATGGCCACATAGATCAACTTCCGTTAATGGGGTAAACCACCTGATGGCAAATTCGTTCCCTTCCTTCACAAAAAATGCGGTTTCTGCAAGGTTGTTTTCCATGGCGACCTGCTGCATCAATTTATCCGGTATCCAGTCTTGCAAAGGGCATACAGCTGCGGAATTTCCCTTGAAAACCTCATTGGTAAACGCATCTATCTGGAATAGTTTCAGTTTCATGATTTATATCTTTTTGTCGTTTTTTATTAATTGAAAGTCCACTCCCGATAGCTATCGGGATCAGTCTACAGTCACCAGACACCAGCGTGTTGTTCGCCATCATTTGTCAACCATTCCATCATTCCACCACTCCATTACTCCACTACTCCGTCTCCGTTACCCACCCGCAGGTCCGGCCATAGCAGGAAAAAGCCACCCCGTCCGGACGCTACCGGGTTGCACTTCGTTTCATCATTCCATCATTCACTCATTCACCCAATCTCTCATTCACCCAATCTCTCATTCACTCATTCTCTCATTCATTCACTTCTTCCAACCCACCATTACCCAATATCCGAATGATCGGCATGGAATTTTTTTAACCTTTCTTCAAGGTGCTGGAACTGTGATCGCTTTATCAGCGAAACGCAGGCCCGGATCCCTTCGTGCCGTTCGCTTCCGGTTATATCGAGTGTAATGGCTGAAATACCGTAATAAAGGAATTTTTCGAGCAGATCGGCCCCTGAAAAGCCCGGGTATGAAAAAGTAAAGTAAAACCCATCGGCAATCGGTTGGTCAACATCCGTGTCGTAAACAATTTTAAAACCATTATCCGTAAATATTTTTTTCATGATTTTAGCTTTCTCTCCGTATTCTTTTACCTCCTCAACAAAATTGAGCTTTCCTTCGTTTGCGGCCTTAAGTATGGCCGTAAGTGCATACTGCGCCGAATGAGGTGTTCCCGAACTCAACGAATAGATGGTACCAAATATCATGGCATAACCAACAATATCCGACCGGTAGTACCTAAGCAGGTCGGGGGCTTTGGTTTCAAACAGTTTATCGGAAACCACCATCATGCCAACCCGCTCACCGGCATAACTGAAGACCTTGGAACTGGAAATGAGTAAAACAAAATTATCGGTATAGTTGGCCACCGACGGCTGATATGGAGGTTGCCCCGGAATCGAATAGTCTTTCCTGAAATCCATTGCAAAATAGGCCAGGTCTTCAATAACTATGATGTTATACTTGTTGGCTAATTCGCCAATGATTTGCAATTCATGGTCGGTAAAGCATATCCAGGATGGATTGTTGGGATTTGAATAAAGTAGCGAGCAAAATTTCTCGGTCTTTAAGTATGATTCAAGCTTTTCCCTGAGTTTTTCCCCACGGTAGTTGTA
>JABMQA010000333.1 GCA_013203545.1 Bacteroidota bacterium | reverse complement strand
TTTTTGACAGCAGCGGCAATTGTGTGAAGCAACTTACCGGGCAGTTGCATCAGCCAAAAATAATGATAGATGTTTCCGGACTGCCGGCAGGAATTTATATCATTAGGGCTTTAACGGAGGAAAACAGGATGATCAGCGATAAGTTGGTGGTGAATTGACAGGAAAATACAGCGGATCAATCCATCTTGACCAGCTTTTCCCGCAAAACACCATTTTCGGTACCAATGGGCACAAGGTATACGCCCGATGAGAAATCTCTGCATATTACAGGATATGCCAACCTCCCATCACGGTCATATGAAAGACTGGGCCGGTCAGCACGATAAACTGTTTTTCCGTTTAAAGCTATAATGCGAATGTCCCGTACAGATATGGCATCACTATCAATTCGGATATAAATGCAATCCCTCGCCGGATTTGGCGAAAGCGTTATTTTGCTGCACCAGTGCCCTGAAACCGATGAACTTTCGTTTAAAGCAGAAATTTTATCATCGAGCCAGTTGATGCGACCTGAAATCCATTGTTTAAGATTTGCAATTTCTTCATCGTACGATTCGGCAAGCGGATCGGGGTTTGGCCATATATATTTTCCAAAGATTGGCCATCTTTCTGCTACTTCCTCAGCGCATCAATCTGCCCTTCAATCACCTTGATCTTGTTTTCGGTGTCGGACATTTTTTGCCGCTCTTTGTCAACCACTGCCACAGGCGCTCCACTCACAAACCTTTCGTTGGCTAATTTCTTCTGTACCGAAATGAGGAACCCGCGTGTATACTTCAGTTCATCCTCCAATTTGGCAATTTCAGCTTCCACATCTACCGAATCCCCAAGCGGCAGGTAAAATTCGGTGGATTTTACCATAAAGGAAAGGGAACCCTCCACCTTTTCTTCCACATATTGAAGCCCTGAAAGGTTACATAGTTTACTTACCAATCCGTCGAAGGTGGTATCTGGTTTTTCATCGTGGTTTTTCTTCACATAAAAATCGAGGGGTTCTTTGTTGGGAATACCTTTTTCGGCGCGCACACCCCGGATGGCAATGATGACATCCCTGGCAAAATCAAATTGTTCCAGTATTTTATGTTGAATCCGTTTTCTTTCGGGCCAGGCGGCAACCATGATGCAGTCGTCATCTTCCCGCTCCCGCAACAGGTGCCATATCTCTTCGGTGAGGAATGGCATGAAAGGATGCAATATCTTCATCAGGTTTTCGAAAAGCACAACGATTTGATTGTAGGTTTTCAGGTCGATGGGTTTCTGATAACCGGGTTTAATCATTTCGAGGAACCAGGAGCAGAAATCGTCCCAGATCAGCTTATATGTTGCCATTAAAGCATCGGAGATCCTGTACTTGCTATATTGATCGTTGATAACTTTCAACGTTTCATTCAACCTCGTATCAAACCATTCGATGGCGACCTTGCTGGTATCAGGTTGTTCAATCTGGTCATCAATTTCCCATCCTTTTACCAGCCTCAATGCATTCCATATTTTATTGGAAAAATTACGACCCTGTTCACAAAGTCCTTCATCGAAAGGCAGATCATTTCCGGCCGGCGATGTGAGCAACATCCCTACCCTGGCACCATCGGCACCAAATTTCTTCATCAGCTCAATGGGGTCGGGTGAGTTTCCGAGGGATTTGGACATCTTCCTCCCCTGTTTGTCGCGGACAATCCCGGTAAGGTAAACATTTTTAAAGGGGATATCCTTCCTGTATTCGAGTCCGGCCATGATCATCCTTGCCACCCAGAAAAACAGTATCTCAGGAGCTGTGATCAGGTCGTTGGTGGGATAGTAATATTTGATATCGGGATTGTCGGGATGACGGATACCATCGAAAACCGAAATCGGCCAAAGCCATGAAGAGAACCAGGTATCCAGCACATCTTCGTCCTGCTTAACATCCTCAATTTTCAGATCCTCCAACTCCGGGTATGCCTCTTTTGCCTTCCGGTAAGCTTCTTCAAGTGATCTGGCCACAACCATTTCCCTGTTTGGTAAATAATATACCGGGATCCGCTGCCCCCACCACAACTGGCGTGAAATACACCAGTCGCG
>JABMQA010000332.1 GCA_013203545.1 Bacteroidota bacterium | reverse complement strand
GGTATTGGCGGATTACCTGACAGGGAAGGGATCGTAACACTGGATGCCTGCATTATGGATGAAAATGGAAATGCGGGTTCCGTATGCTTTCTTGAGGATATTGTACATCCCATTTCGGTTGCACGATTGGTGATGGATAAAACTCCCCACGTTATGTTGGCGGGGGAGGGTGCGCTGGAATTTGCACTCCAAAATGGATTTACCCGGGAGAATTTACTCACAGAAAAATCACGAGAGGCCTGGGAGAAGTGGAAGGTAAAATCCAAATACGAACCTATTCCCAATCGCGAGAACCATGACACCATCGGGTTGATTGCCATTGACCGGCATGGCGATATTTCAGGAGCATGTACCACCAGCGGAATGGCCTACAAAATCAGGGGCAGGGTAGGGGATTCACCGATTATTGGTGCCGGTCTTTTTGTGGATAACAATGTGGGTGGCGCCACAGCTACCGGTACCGGCGAACTGGTGATGAGGACACTTGGTAGTTTCCTGGTGGTGGAGCTGATGAGGAACGGGCGTACACCACAGGAGGCCTGTGAAGAGGCGGTAATGCGAATCGTGAATGGGAATAAGGATCTGGATAAACACCAGGTGGGTTACATCGCCGTTAACAAAGCCGGTGATACAGGTGCTTATTGTATTCGTCCGGGATTCGACTATGCAGTCTATAAAGAAGGTGAAAATAATCTCATCAAGGCGGGTAGCTATTTTAAGTTATAGTTTTTAATAATTTATTTAATTTCTGCAAGAAAGGAATTTGCATGTTTTTGATATGTATTATTGTTTCTTCAAGAAGAATAGAATCATAATTCAATATAATGAATAAACTAAAAATATTTCAAGAACAAAGTGTAAGAACACACTGGGACGATAAACAAGAAAAATGGTTTTTTTCTATAATAGATGTAGTGGCAATACTAACACAAAGTATTAATCCACAGGCCTACTGGAGAAAACTAAAAGAAAGACTCAGGAAAGAAGGAAATGAAACCGTGACGAATTGTCACGGTTTGAAAATGCTTGCTCCTGATGGCAAAATGAGAATGACTGATCTTACTGCAGAAATCAGTAAAGCTACTTTTGGAATTACTCCTTCGCAATACAAAAACATTAAAGGATTACAAAAACCATCAGAAAATTTGCGTGATCACATGACCGACCTTGAACTTATTTTTACTATGCTTGGAGAAGCCTCAACAACAGAAATTGCTCAAAATAAATTTATATAATGATATTATGAAATTCCTTCGTTTAACAGTGATATTTCTTTTGGCAATTTTTGCCTGTTCCTGTTCTAACCATGATGTTTCTCAATATGTTGACCCATTAATTGGCACGGATGGACATGGACATGTTTACCCCGGTGCTGCCCTGCCATTTGGGATGGTACAGCTGAGTCCCGATACCAGAAAGGACAGTTGGGATGGCTGCTCGGGCTATCACTATTCTGATACGACCATTATGGGATTCAGTCATACACACCTGAGTGGGACAGGCGTTGGTGATTATGGTGATATCCGGTTTATGCCTACCGTTGGAGAGCTCAGGTTAAATCCCGGTGCTGCGGATGATCCCTCATCGGGTTACAGGTCAACCTTTTCTCATGCAAATGAAGTGGCAACACCCGGCTATTACTCGGTTATTCTGGAAGATTACGATGTAGATGTTGAATTGACAGTCACTAAAAGGGCCGGGTTCCATAAATATACCTATCCTGAAGGTGATAAATCAAACATCATCATCGATCTGACGGAAGGGGTAACCAGCGACAGGATTATCGATCTCCGGATTGAGTTTGTTAATGACACGGAGGTGCAAGGACTCCGGCGCACCGATGGGTGGTCTAATAATCAGTATGTGTTTTTTAATGCAAAATTTTCAAAGCCATTTAAAGGATTTGGTATTTTATCGGATGGTGTAAAACAGGACAGCCTAAAAATAGCACAAGGTAAGGATATCAAAGCCTGGGTAACATTTGACACAGAGAAAAGGGAGGATATTCTTGTAAAAGTTGGAATTTCAGCCGTTGATGTGAATGGTGCAAAAAACAACCGGGAAAATGAAATTTCGGGATGGGATTTTAGCAAGATTAGAAAACAGGCAGGTAAGG
>JABMQA010000331.1 GCA_013203545.1 Bacteroidota bacterium | reverse complement strand
GTCCGTAGTCTTCGGTCCTCAGTTCGCAGTCTTCAGTCACCAGTCTTCAGTCCACAGTCTCCAATCAGCAGTTCTCGGCTATTGTTTTTCTTTCATTTTTCTTCGGTTTACATTCCGTTTCTTCCTATTATAGCCTAATCAATGCCCGCTGCCTACTGCCTTGCCTACAACCTACTACCTACTTCCTACTTCTTACTACCTACTTCTTACTACCTACTTCTTACTGCCTACCTCTTGCCAATTTCAAAAATACATCATTCATCGTTTCAACTTTATATTGTTCTTTCAATTTATCCGGCTTATCAAGCGCTTTAATTTCCCCGTCAACCATTATGGAAACCCTATCACAATACTCGGCTTCATCCATATAGTGTGTGGTTACAAAAATGGTGATGCCGCGATTGGATGCCTCATAAATCATGTACCAGAATTGTCTGCGTGTAACAGGATCCACACCACCTGTTGGTTCATCCAGGAAAACGATCTTAGGGTCGTGCACCATGGCAACAGTAAAGGCCAGTTTTTGCTTCCAACCCAATGGTAATGAACTTACCGGCTTATCCTTCACCTCTTCCAGATTCAATTCCTTAAGGGCCTGAGCGGTTTTTTCGCGGATACTCTTCTTGCTCAAACCATAAATTCCACCGTAAAACCTGATATTTTCTACTGGTGTCAGATCCTCATACAATGAAAACTTCTGGCTCATGTATCCGATATTTTTCTTGATCTTATTGGTTTGGGTATAGACATCGAACCCTGCAACCTTAATCTTACCGGAAGTGGGTTTCCACAGGCCGC
Source organism: Bacteroidota bacterium (assembly GCA_013203545.1). Classification (GTDB taxonomy): domain Bacteria; phylum Bacteroidota; class Bacteroidia; order Bacteroidales; family 4484-276; genus JABMQA01. Next base: position 5,689 of record JABMQA010000331.1, on the reverse strand, counting down.
ACAGAATCTTGATTGCCGTTGTTTTTCCGGCCCCGTTAGCTCCCAGAAATCCAAAAATCTCTCCCGTTTTCACCTGGAAAGTCAGGTCCTTGTTAGCAGCAAAACTTCCGAATTTTTTCCAGAGGTTTTCTACCTCAATGATATTTGTGTTGTTGATGATCACTTGCTGTTTTCGTTTTGTTCTACCATCAAATCCATAAAGCAATCCTCGATATTCGGGCTGATTTCTTTAATTTGAATGTCCTGATGGGCTTTCGTTTTTAGATAATTTCTCAAATCATCTGCACTAAATTGGTCATCCTTAGAGGTAAAATGCAGAAAATCACCAAACGGATATACTGTATTGGTAGCGCTATTGGTCTTCAGGTCGTTGATCAAACGGAATGTCTCAGTAGAACGGACCGCCAGCAGGCGATGTGGAAACTTCCGGATAATCTTTGCCGGTGTATCGATACTCAATAGCCTTCCATCCTGTATCAGCCCTACCCTATCACAAAGACTTGCCTCATCCATATATGGTGTGGATACCAGTATCGTGATTCCCTGTTCCCTGATCCTTTTCAGCATCTCCCAGAACTCCTTTCTCGAAACGGCATCCACCCCGGTTGTAGGTTCATCCAGAAAGAGGACCTTTGGCTTGTGTATCAATGCACAGCACAAGGCCAGCTTTTGTTTCATCCCACCTGAAAGTTTACCGGCAGGACGGGTTTTAAAAGGTTCGATTTGCTGGTATATTTCTTTTATCAGGTCATAATTCTCTTCAATTGTGGTATTGAAAATGGTGGCAAAAAAGGTAAGGTTTTCCTCTACCGACAAATCCTGGTACAGCGAGAACCTACCGGGCATGTAACCTACTTCCCGCCTGATCTTCTTAAAATCCTTTACGCAATCAAGTCCTAACACCTTTGCTTCTCCATTATCAGGAATTAGGAGCGTAACCAATATCCTGAACAGGGTTGTCTTTCCTGCGCCATCAGGTCCTATTAGCCCGAATATCTCACCCTCGTCAACAGAAAAAGAGATCCTGTCTACCGCTTTTGTTTTGCCGTAGGATTTGGATATGTTATCAAGTTCGATTGGTTTCATAAACTGATCGTTTTATTTAAATATGAGTTCAATCTAAAAAGGTATCGGCAATTTATTTGTTTGGGCTAAAGCCCAGATTAACAAGGCAATAACTTACCCCGCCCTTAAGGGCGGGGCTATTGAAAACCAGACAATTAGTGGGCTTTAGCCCAAAATCGTTGGTTTTTAGACTGATCTCAAATATGATTCTCAATAATTTATTCAACTAAATTTAGGATCTTGTTAATCAACTAATTTTCTTATTAAACCTTACACAGCCAGCCCCCTGGTGAACCTGTCAGAATTTTATATTTTAATGGCTCTGACTCTGTCAGGTCCTCCTTTGTCGGACTCTTACAGGTCAGCCCTTTTATTCATATTCCAATATCAACCATTTAAAAATTGACTTCACCTGGCATTCCAATCTTAAGTGTACCATCGTTATTAACCAGCACCTTCATGGCATACACCAGATTTACCCGCTCCTCTTTGGTCTGGATGATTTTTGGTGTAAACTCCGCCGACTCGCTAATCCAGCTGATTGTACCTGCTAATTTACGGTTTTCGGTTTCATTCATATCAACCAACACCTCTACCTCCTGTCCGATTTTCACATTTGGAAGTTGATCACCACTGATGTAAACCTTCAGTTTCATCTCCTTCAGGTTAGCAATTTTGTATAGCGGTTTGCCTGCCATTGCAATCTCGAATTCGTTTACATATTTTGTAAGAACGATACCATCCACAGGATTAATGATAACTGATTTTGAAACGGCTTCTCCCACCTGATCGATTTGCTTTTCAACAGTTTTTATCTCACTGGCAACAGCATATCTCTGGGTTTTCACCGATTCGATCTGCTTATCAATCACATCCACCTGCCCTGAGATATCATCCACCTGTTTTTGCGTTGCAGCTCCATCAACAAACATTTTTTCGATGCGCTCCTGATCACGCTCAACATTCATACGCTCCTGTTCCAAAACAGCGATCTGCGCATCAAAAGGTGGGAATTTTGACTTTATTGCCTGAATTTGCGACAGGAGTATTTCCCTTTTCAATGTAAGATCGGTTGTGTCGATCCAGCCAATTATTGCCCCTGATTTCAACAGGTCACCCTCCTCAAGGTTGAATTGCATGATTTCGCCATTGGCCTGGGCAGAAATTGTAATTTCGGTGGCTTCGAAATTGCCATAGGCATCCGATTTCTCATCGTTCCGGTTACATGCCAGCAGAAAGATTAGTGATGCCGCAAAAATGAGGTTTAATATTTTGTATTTCATCATGTGATATTTTTCAATGTTAAAGTTTCCCTATGGTTTTCAGATAGTTGATTTTCGCCAGCGAAAGTTGTATTCTGTGCATTTCCTTATCGAGGCGAGCTTGTGTCTCCTTGTTCAATTCATCGAGGTATTGCGTTGATGTGATCATTCCATTATCCAGTTGGGAAGAGGAAGTATGTGAAATTTTTTCCCTCAGGTCGATGATCTCCTGATCCTTGCTGATCAATTCGCTGTATTTATTGATTTCAGCCATATCATCCTCAACCTGAATTTTCACATTTTTATTAAACGCTTCTCTTTGCGTTTCGACAATTCCCTGCTGAACATCCAATAATTTCTTCTGGTTTATTTGTTTGTTCCAATTTACAATATCCCACGACAGGCCTACACCGACATAATAATAGGTATCGAATTCGTTCGACAGCATATTCAGGGCGGGTTTCCCATATCCTGCCTTTCCGAATGCAGAAAATTTGGGCAGGTATGATGCAGAAATCATATTTTTTGACAGGTCGAGTTTATGCTTTTGCAATTCAAGGAGCCGGTATTCCGGTCGCAGGTTAATATAGGTATCTGTTTCAACCGATGGATCAGGAAGAATTAAAATTGCAGTAACAGGTATCTGCAGCTCCATCAACTCACCTAACATCTTAAAAGCGCCCGTCATGTTGGCATCAATCTCCGTAACACCCTGATCGATTGCCAGGATCTGCACCTTCAAAACATCGGCAGCCGATTGAAGTACAACACCATTCCGTATGCCCGATTCGAACTCCTGCATCTTTTCTGTGACAGTCTGCCTGTTGATTAGCAACAACTCCCTGCTTGTCTTGTACAACAGGATTCGATAAAATAACCCATTCACCCGCTCCTTAATTTTGTACAACTCCACCTCAACCTGCTGCTGATTGATTTGCAGATCGGCTTCTTCCAGGTTTTTCTGTTCCCGGGTAATTCCACCATCCCAAATAAGCTGGTTGACGCCAACATACAGGTCGTACATATCTTTATCCGGAACAGGTATGGATATCCCAGGCATATTTATGGGCACCTGGGTAACTTCCGACTGGTAGGAAGCCCGGCCATTGACTTCAAATTGCGGAAGATAATTCTTGTCGAAGTTTTCATTTCGAATTCCGGAAGCCTCCTTGTTGAGAATTTTCTGTTTCACCAGCGGATATACCTCCACGGCCCGGTTGTGACAAAAGTCGAGGGTAAGCGTATCCGAATTCTGGGCGAAAAGGCCAACCGGCAGAAACATAAAGGCGAGAAATTTGAGCATAGATCTTAAAAAGTCCATATTTATCATGTTTTAATCGAATTGACAATAAAATCATATACCTGGTATTTCCGGTCCAGCAGGAACGATTGGTAAACTTCTTCATCGTTCTGGAAAAACACCGATTTAACAATGGGTTTTGCTACAAACGGAAAAACACACAGCCCGATAAGGTTGATAAGGATCTGTCTTGGATCCATGGGCTTGATAATACCATCGGTCATCTCCTTCTCGATCTTATCATACAACTTGGGCAAATTACTCACACGCTGGCTCATGAAACGGGCGATGCTATCGGGATTCTGGCTCAACTCATGCAGGATGAATCCCGGAATATGCGGATTCTCGAAGATGAGATTGATGTAATTATCAATAAAAAATTTAAGTACTTCGAAAAATGGTCTATCAGATTCAACCAGTTGCTCGATCTGTGGCAGGAATTTATGGAATGCCTCCAGAAATACAGCTTCAAAAAGTTTTTCCTTACTTCTGAAATAATAATGTAAAAGCGCCTTATTGATACCTGCTTCGTTGGCGATCTCCTGCATTCGTGTCCCTTGCCTTCCTTTTTCAATAAAGACCTTTTTTGCGGCATTTAATATATTCTGTTCTGTATTTGTAGGAATCTCCCCCATCTGATAACTGTTTGCTTAATCCGTTTGGTTTAATTCTTTAGTTTAACTATTTGATTTAACCAACGGGTCAAAAGTATGGGATATTTTTGAAATGGCCAAATTTTTTTGAAAAAAAAAGCAATCCCTAATGAGAGATTGCTTTTCAATATGGAGAAAAATATTTTTAGAAATTAAACAGCCATCATATCTTTTTCCTTTATTTCGATAAGTTCATCCATCTTTTTTATAAATTTATCCGTAAGCTTCTGAATATCATCTTCCAGTTTTTTAATCTCATCTTCGGGAATGCCGTCTTTTTTGAGTTGCTTGGCATCATCATTTGCACTGCGGCGGATATTACGAATGGAAACCTTTGAATTTTCTGCTTCAGTTTTTGCCTGTTTCACCAGTTGGCGCCTTCTTTCTTCGGTAAGTGGTGGAACCTGTATGCGGAGCACCTCCCCGTTGTTGATGGGATTAAATCCAAGGTTGGCAGCCATAATGGCCTTTTCCATCACAGATAACATGCTTTTGTCAAATGCCTGAACAACAATCAACCGCGGATCCGGTGTATTGATATTTGCCGCCTGGTTGAGCGGCGTCATCACCCCGTAATAATCAATCTTTACATCGCCCAGCATATCGGGACTGGCTTTACCGGCCCTTATCTTCTGAAATTCACGTTCGAGGTGTACGATGGCATTTTCCATTGCCTCAGTAGCCTCGTCCAATACAAATTGACTTTCTTCCGTCATGGCTCAATACTTTTGTGTTAGGAGTGCAAATATAGAATATTGTTGAAAACTGGTGATAGGGTGTAGAATATTTTCTTGATAAGGCCTAAGTGGCTTCCAACGGAATAAGGAATACAATTGAATTAAAAACCAAAATACTCGTAAAGCTTCGGCATTATTGTACAAATTTATTAAAAATTAGTTTTGTTGTTAGCCTAAAAAAATCATTATCTACTCTAATTCCTCACCACCGTCCCAATTTTTTCACCTGTAACCACCTTCATCAGGTTGCCTCTCATATTCATATCAAAAACCAGAATCGGTAAATTATTTTCCCTGCAAAGGGTGAAAGCCGTAAGATCCATTATCTTCAGTTTCTTTTCATAGGCTTCATCAAATGTGAGGGTGTCGAATTTAACAGCTGTCAGGTCTTTTTCAGGATCGGCGGTATAGATACCATCCACACGTGTACCCTTTAATATGACATCAGCTTTCATTTCGATGGCCCGCAATGCTGATGCAGAATCGGTAGTAAAATAAGGATTCCCGGTACCTCCGCTGATCAGGACAACTTTACCAGCGCCCAGGTATTCGATGACGCGCTTTCCACTGGTTTCTTCAACGATGGGATCGATGGCGAGGCCGCCTACCAGTTTTGTTTTTACGCCCAAATCCTCAAGCGCCCCCTGCAAAGCCATGCTGTTGATAACGGTT
>JABMQA010000330.1 GCA_013203545.1 Bacteroidota bacterium | reverse complement strand
GTAACATTGATGGTGTAATCCTCAATTTCGCCGTATGTTGAACTGCCGCATGGCTGTGGGTCGGACGAGTAGGTCATTCTGATGCGCATACGGTGTTCTCCGGAAGGTGTTCCTTCGGGAACGGTGATCTCTCCTGTAAAGGTCTGTCCGGAACCACCCACATTTAAAAGTACATATTCTTCGCTACTTCCTGTACCAAATTCATAATCGTCATTCCAGTCCACCCAAACGGTTACCTGGTCACTTGCCCAAGCTGTACCATTCTCAATTGTGATAGGCTCCGATGCGCCTACCTCAATCGTTGTCGAAATATTGGTATAGTCAGCAACGCCTCCCTGCCAGCCACTGGAGTTGTTGATCTCTCCGCATAATACATTGGCAATATATTCATCCTCGATGGAGGTGGTGGCATCGCAATAGTCCCTGCCACGAATCGGCTCGGTGGAAGACGATACTTCATAAGTAAGATCGAGTTGACCCACATTGTCAATTTGTATATGGCGTGTGGATGTAGCTCCGGGCTGAATATTTTCGGTTATTGCTGTTGGATCAACCGCAATGTGTGCGTCACCCCATTGAAGTGTTACCATGGGACCAGTGGATTCACCATCAACGTGCAGTGCAGTAACCCTGTATTTGAATATACCATAATTGGGAAGATTATCCACAAATGTGGTTTCGATGGAGGTTCCAACCTGGATATCATCGCGGTATATGATGAAATGCTGGAAACCTGGCACATTCTCAAACAACCAGTCGAGTTGAACCACACCAGTTTCAAAAGTTACTGATCCGGTCAGATTCGCAGGTCTTGGAAGGTTGTTGGTTTCGTATGGAGAGGTATAGGTCATAGTAACGCCATCACGGTTGTCGGTCCAAACCGGATAAACTTTGCCGCCCCTTGCGGAGATTCCCAGGTAATCACCCATATAACCACCTGCAAGGCCCGGTATTGGTGCTGGCGTAAAGGACACATCGCTCACCCTGAAATCCTCCCAGGTGTCGCCGCCATCAAAGGAGTTGGCACAGAAGACCTCACATTTATTACTCCCTACGTTCCGGTCGTCGTAAAAGATCACGCTGAGGGTTCCTGTTTCCGGATCACAGGTAATCCATGGGAAATAGTGTTCATTGCCAAGTCCGATCTGATCCTGGTTTACACGAATCGGTGCTGACCAGTTTACACCCTCGTTTTCCGACCTGATCATGTAAATATCCCTGTCCTGGCCGGTGTTCACACCCGGAATGCCAATGTTGGTCCATACAACATACAAATTCCCGTTGTAGCTCCCACCGCTGATATCGACCGTCATAACCGGGAATGAGTTTACCCTTTGGTTTTTGGATGTCTCCGAATTCCTGATCCCTTTGATGTTGGTAATGATCCGCTGAGCAGACTCGAAGGTGGCTCCGCCATCCAGGGAGCGAGCCATTCCAATGGCCGACTCATCTGTTGGCCAGCCATCGTAGATTGCAAAAACGGCATAAACTTCTCCGTTGGGTCCGGATCCGATATTTACACCCTGACAGTGGCTGCCTGCATTTACCGCTGAACTGATGTTCATATGCGCAGAATAGCTGAGGCCATTATCGGTTGAGCGAACAAATTCGATGTCATTTGCATTGGCATTACCAAAAGCAGTCCATGCGTCGTAAACATTTCCACTGTATTCACTGTCCGGACTATTGTCGATCCAGAGGTGGTTTTTATCCAGAATGTCGTATCCTCCGGGAGGTGTCCCTGCCAGTACCGATGTCCAGGTAGTTCCATTATCTGACCATGAAACACCCTGGCCGCCATTGCTATGAATAAATCCAACAAACTGCCTACCGTTCAATCCGATGGCCGTAGCCGGATCACCGGAATTGGAACCACCGGCACCCTGAACAGTACCGCCCCATGTCGCCCCGAAATCGTTCGAGAAAAAATAGTTGGCACCGTACAGTGACCCGACCGGGTTTTGTGTGGAGTTGTTTGATTGAAGCACGTGATCAGGATCGGTGGGATCGACGAAAACAGAATTTTCACTCTGGGTTGAATTTTGGGAGGTAACAGGTACATCCGGTGAATCCTCTCGGATCACAGAGAAGGCATCGATGGAGCTTCCTTTGTAGGTTCCTTTTGGAACATCAGTTTGGGGTGCAGTTTCAGTTAAACCCAGTTCGGCAGCTTTTCGCCAGTAAGTCATGTTATCCACACGGGTATCCAGTACTTTGTATGGATTGTAAACGCCATCTTTGTAAAGTTGCTTTATTTTGTCCGGTTTTTCCTTATGCTGTGCATGCAGGTTGGTAATGGTAAAAAGTAAAACGAGGACGGGTAGTGAGTTGAAAATTTGTTTCATGATTGTAATTATTTATTCATTAATGATTAGGTTTAATTGTTTTTGAGTTTAAAACAGGCTCTGTAAATGTAAGACTTGCTTCCTCAGTTACCTTGATGTAATACCCTTTTCCTGATTCAAAATTCCCGATGCTGTTGGCCCATTGGCCATTGGGCGGTGGGAATGGTAAATGGAAGATCACACCACCTGCTTCATCGATTACTTTATAAAGAATGCCTTCGTCAATTAAGGGCTGCACCGCTTCCATCGCATCCTGGGCCTGGTTGCAGGGATACCCGATAATATTCCATCCTTCGCTCAGGGGAATATTCATTGGCAGGTCAACAGGGTATCCCACGGCGGACAAAGTTGCATCGTCGGTTATTTTTACATAATACCCCTCGGTATTGGCCATATCTCCGATGGTATTGCTCCATTGACCGTTCGGTGGAGGGAAGGGGAGGTGGAAGATTGAACCACCTGTTTCATCAATCACTTTGTAAAGTATATCCTGATCGATCAATGGCTGAACAATATCCAGCATATTCCGGTTTTCAGGCTCAACATTGAATGACATCAGGTTCCACCCTGTTTGGAGAGTGAGGGATTGAAAGGTTGTGGTAACTCCAGATAGTTCAGCGAAAGCTGACCCCTGCGAGGTATAGACCTGATCGTAACCGGGATAGGGATAGGTGGCGGAAACGCTGGTTAATTCACCCGAAGGCCCGGTCCAAAAGCGATAATGAATTTCATTTCCCGGCGTAAATCCATTGGCCATATCCGGATTGGAGCCATCGTTCATGGAAGCGATTATTTCGAGGTATGTACCGCCAACAATTGCTTCGGTAAGAATGCCAGCTCCGACACAGATTGGTTCTCCCGTGGACTGATCCGTGTCGAACAACCCTATTTCATCCCCGGCCTGTAAATCCGATTCATCTAAGGTAGCCTGAAGAATATAAAAGGTCATCGGATTAAAAGGTGTTGACCAGATCACACTGAAAAATGTTTCCGGCATATCCTCGATTGTAGCAAAAACAGTTGCTGTGGATTCTGATAATCCTTCATCATAAACTGCTTTAACATAATAACCATAAGTTCCCGGATTCAAATCCTCATCCGTGTAAGCTGTTGGTAAAATATTTTCAGCTATTAAAACCTCGTCACGGTAAACGTTGTAACCAGTCAGCAACCTTGCTTCAGGAGTTTCCCAGGTTAGAAGAACATCGTTCTCCTGCACCAGGGCTGATAAATTCTGTGGTGGGTTAAGTTGTTGGGCAGGTTCAATAATTATGGTATAATCCTCTATTTCACCGTGTGATGAAGATCCACATGGCTGTGGATCGGTATTATAAGTCATTCTGATCCTCATTCTGTATGACCCTGTAGCCTGGCCGTCCGGTACATTTATGCTTCCCTCAAATGTAGCTCCTGTCCCACCTACATTTGTCAGAACGAATGTTTCAGCGGTCCCGTTGCCCAGGTCCATATCCATATCCCAATCAACCCATACCGATACCCTGTCAGTGGCCCAGGCATTGCCGTTGGTGATGGTAATAGACTCCGACATGCCCGGCTCAATTGCAGTGGACATGCCGGTATAGTTTGCCACGCCGCCCTGCCAGCCACTTGGATTATTAATATTACCACACAACACATTTGCAATGTATTCGTCTTCGGTATTTGTGGAGGCATCGCAGTAATCGGGGAACAGGACCTCAATATATTTGGTAACGGGAGTTACATTGGCTCCATCAAAAACAAGCTCAAGTGTAGCAGAATGACCGGCAGGGGTATTTTCATCGGCGGTAACGGTGTAGGTGGCAGTGGCTGATTCATTAATGCCCAGTGTGCCAAATGCCTGTGGACTTATTGTGATTACCGAAACGTACAGGTCAATACAGGAAAGTTTACCGGTAATATCGATGGCATTTTCTGAACCAACATTCTTGAGGGTGATGAGATATTCAACCGTTTCACCCGCATCGAGCATTCCATTATTGTTGCCACTTGTGTCATCAATAATTACCCCTTCTAAAATTACGTAAGGTCCGGATAATGTAGTGAGTGCCTGGATGGCATCCAGGTCGAAACCTGCATCATTTACATTGGCG
>JABMQA010000329.1 GCA_013203545.1 Bacteroidota bacterium | reverse complement strand
ATAGAAATGATAGCGAAAGCAGCAGGGATTTCTAAGGGCTTGATCTATAATTATTTCAAGAGCAAAGATGAGCTCCTGGAATCCGTTTTTATGGCGGGTTTTAAATTCTTTGACGAGATGTTGAAAATCAATCAGTCAGAGATCTCTGCTCATAATAAGTTAGAAATATTACTAAACAACTTTACTCAATCTCTTACAGATAATTTACCCTTTTGGAAACTATACCAAAATGTAATTTCTCAACCTGAGATTTCTCATAAGCTAACCAAGTTCAAAGAATATTATGAATCGGTTTTCGGACCTCTATTGATGAGTATTTTTATAGAGCTATTCGGAAACGAAATGACTGAAATGGAAATTCAAATTGAAGTAATGCTTTTTGCTGCTTTTTTAGACGGAATTGCTTTTGATTATACAGTGATGGGAGAAGAATATCCGCTCGATGCCATAAAGCAGAAGTTATTGGGAAAATACTTTGATCGTTAACTTAATCCTAAATTTAATTACATCATGAAAGGAAGTAACACATGAAAAAAAGGATTACATCAATTAATTCCTCACAAATGAGAAATTTCACTTTGGAAAAGAATGTTATACTTGCAACATTTTTTACTTTGATTATACTGCTGGGCAGCACTTCGCTATTGCACGCAGATTACTATCATGATACAGATATTACATCCGATGAGACTTGGCTCGCTACGGACAATACGCACTATGTAACCGCAAATATTTCTGTTGATGATGGAGTTCATCTGACAATTGAATCTGGTTGTATAGTAGACATATCAGCTAATTTTACTATTAATGGAACTTTAACGGCAAACGGATATGGAGTTAATGGGCGCATCTATATTGACGGTTATCTGGCACTTTCCGGAGTAGATAGCGGAAGTTCTCTGTATGAAGTACAATTTACAAGCGGAGTTGTATCGGTTAATTCCTGCAGTGCTGCTGTTACCCTTGGATTTTGGGACAGTTTTTTTTACTCGGATTTGGTTATCGACAATTCGTACGCCAGAATTGAGGATTGCGATTTTAAGTCCGGTGCAACAATCGAGATAGACAACAACTCAAGCCCTATAATAGATGGGTGTAATTTCGAAGTAGGAACTAATTGTAAGATAACTATTTCAAATTATTCTTGGCCGACAATTAACGATTGTTCAGTAAATGGTGGAATCAGTGTTTCCGAAGGTTCCCATCCGTTTATTTATGATAGCGATTTTTTTACTGACGGCACTAATGTCAATGTGAATTCATCTTCATCTCCTACATTCACCAGATGTAGATTTATGGGTGGTGGCGGCGGCAGTTATGGAGCTTCTATTGTTAATGCCCACAGTGCTGTCTTTGATAGTTGCGAATTCTCTTATAATAATTATGGAATTTATATGTCATTACGTTACAGTCTCTTTCCAGCCCAGAAAACAATCACTTTCAGCCCTTAATTTTTGTAAACAACGCGTGAAATTCTTACAGCTAATGGTGCAAATGGGATAGATCCGGAAAGTAATATTTCTATCGCAAATACCACAATTTCATATAATCAAGGAATCGGTTTGAATTTAGCTTACGACAATGTCTTACTTGATTTTTCCGATTTAACATTTAGCGAAAATGTTATAGATGCGATACGAATTATTCCGAATCTTGTCGGACAACTTCCGGAAAGCAGTCATCTTAATATGAACGCAAGCAGTATCAATATATGCTGTGATAGCTATATGAGTATCAGCCGCGATGCTGTCTGGCCTCAAAATCCCAATTACTATATTAGTAGTGGAAATTGGAATAATGAACTTCTTGTTGAAAGTGGCATAACATTGGAATTAACTGCAGGCAGTGAATTATATTTTAACGAAAATATAGTTTTAAAGATAGAAGGAGCACTATTTGCAGACAGTGTTAGTTTTGATCGTAAATATGGTACGACCGGAAATTGGAAAGGGATTCATTTTGTAGAAAATGATATCGGAAGTTATCTCGAAGATTGCAAGATAAAACACGCCGGCATCAGCGATTATTCATCTGACTACTCGGCAAGCATTGTAATCGATAATGAAATTGATGACAGCACGAGTGTGATGATTTCTTATTGTGAAATCACTGAAGGAGTCGGTCAAGGGATTTACATAAATCAAGCTGATCCCCTTATAGAATATACCGAAATATCAAATTGTGATAGTTGCGGTATTTATTTGGACGAATATACAGAGCCGGATATAAATTACTGTGACATTGCCTATAACGGTTCTCATGGAATTTATCTAAACTATTATGCACAGCCAAATATTTCCGGTTGCAGCATCGAAAACAACGGACTTTACGGGATCTTTTCAAACCAGATGTATTTTTATGATTATAACAGAGGTTCTCTTACAGGAGGATCAATTGAAAATCACAGCGGACCTGCCTTAAGAATACCTCCCAAAATGTTAATAGATATTTCCTCAGTTTACATCAACGGAAATCTAAATGATCAACAAATTGAACTCTCAGCCGGAATAATTGAAACAAATTTTGTGTTATCCAATAATTATGAATACAATATTTTTGGAGATATAAAGTTCGATTACTGCAATTTAACTATTGAGAAAGGCACAGTTTTGAAATTTGATACAGGAAGGATGTTGGATGTGATTTTTTTAACGGCAATCGGAACACCTGACAGCCATATTGTATTCACTTCCAATCAAGCATCACCTGCTCCGGGAGATTGGAAATACGTATATATAAATGGTGGTGCCAATGTAAGTGAACTTGCATATTGCGATTTTCTTTACGGAGGTTCAGCAAATGAGAATGGAATCGTTTACCAAAGTTTTACAACTGTAAATTATAGTCATTGTAATATTTCATACAGTGGTTCATCAGGAATGCTCCTTTCTGCTTTTTCGACTGCAAACATCACCGATTGCGAAATTCATCATAATGATGAAATGGGTGTGAATTGCAATACAGTCTGGGGAATTAAACCGCACATCAGTAATACATCGATCCACAATAACGCAGGTTATGCCATTCAAGTTCAGGCGAGTTCCGTAAAATATATTACAGACAATGTAAACATCTACGACAATGGAAACAATGCTATCTTAGTTTTAGGTGATCCTGTTGATGATCCTGTTGATACTGGAACCTGGCGGAATCATAATGTCCCTTATGACATAGAGGGGGATGTTCTGATCTTGGATAATGAAACTTTAACTATAGATGCAGGTAATACAATTCGCTTTACCGGAGAATATTCCTTTATTGTGCACGGTGCATTGATGGCAGAAGGCAGCGAAGAGTCGAACATCGTTTTCACAAAATTCCCTGATGCCCGAACAAATTGGAAAAACATTATTTTCTCTTCACCTGATGATATCTGTCAATTCACCTATTGCAATTTCTCTTTCGGAGGAAGCAATGCCAACGGTATGATAGAAGCAGATAATGTTGGAAATTTTTTACAGATGTCTGATTGCAATATTAGTGAAAGTGCTACAAACGGTTTATATATTACAAATAATT
>JABMQA010000032.1 GCA_013203545.1 Bacteroidota bacterium | reverse complement strand
TTATTGTAATGTTCTACTTAAGTTCATATTATCAACATGTTAGTCAACGGGTAATGATTGCACACCCCATTTAAATTTATTAAGCCAGGATCGACCTTAGCCACATCGCCAACTTGACCTAAATCAACCAGATCAACTTTCCCGTTCTTCTCACGTTGATGCAAGTGTTTTTTCGCAATAACTGTTTGACCATCTTTGCCAGACATCCCAACCGCTTTATAGCCCATTTTATTTATTATTGAAACCAGGCTCCCATTCACTTTTCCTTTCAAGGCCATTTCGACATATTCCATTGCTTCAGGCGTCGTTTTTCGCAAGCCGTCAATGAACTCAGATTCTATATTAACCTCTTTTAGTGTTTGTTTAATAAAAGGTCCGCCACCATGAACAATAAGCACGTTATAGCCTTTATCCTTTAGTGAGCAAATCGTCCTTAACACTTGTGTTTTAAGATTTTGATCGGTCATGGCATTGCCGCCATATTTAAATAATATTGTGTGATGTACTGTCATCTTACGTTTTATGGTTTTTAAAAGCCTTGAATATTTATATTACTATTCGTTTAATCGTTTCCAATAAGTGAGCCAAAACTTCATAATTAAGTTGATCGCTTATCTCGCTAAAAGCACTTACCTTTATTTCTAATTCATCTTGTTTTCCAATCAAAACAACTTCATCACCTACTTTCGTATCACCTGCATGTGTAACATCTACTATTATCATATTCATATTTACAACACCTATCACACTGCATCTATGACCTCGAATAAGTACACGGCCCTTATTGCTCAAAGAACGACTATAACCAAAAGAATATCCAACAGGGACTAATGCAGTTGTAATGTTGGATTGCGCTAAATATGAAATTCCGTAGCCCACAAATTCACCGCTCTTAACCTTTTTAACAGCCATTATTTGGCTTTGCCATCCAAGTATCCTTTTCAAAGGATCAATTTTATTGCTTTTACGGTTGATATATTGGACATAAACTTCGCTACTCGACCAAAAACCATAAAGCATAATTCCTATTCTCACCAAATCCATTCTTGCTTTGGGGTAAACAAATGCCGCGGCAGAATTGGCTACATGTTTGTATTTGGGACTCAAATCATTGGCTTCAAGGGTCGCTAACATTTTTTTATATTTCTTTAACTGATTTTGTATCCTTAAGAAATTCGATACACTCTCGGCTCCGGCAAGATGAGTACAGAATCCTGATATCTCAATATATTCAATATTTTCTTTTATGATAGCTATAGCATTTTCTAATTCATCAATATTTAGGCCTGAACGATTCATGCCTGTTTCGGCTTCAAGGTGAATTTTAGCTTTTAAATTAAGCTCTTTGGCGTATTTTATTGCAATATTTAGTCGTTCAATATTAAATACAAAAAACTCTATTCCTTTTTCGATCGCGTCCCCAATGCTTTTGTCACACAACCATCCCATAACCATGATTGTTGCAGGTTTAGAAAGGCTATCAAAAACCCTGACAGCTTCGCTGTAGTAAAAAGCAGAGTAATGATCAATGCCGTATTTTTCAAAAACCGGAACAATTTGCTCTATGCCGTGTCCATATGCGTTAGCTTTAACTACGGCTGAAATTTTTACTTTGTCGCCAAGTTTTTTTCTTAAAAAAGCAATATTATTTTCAACCGCGTTTTCATTTAGCGTTATTAGAGAATTATCAATCATCGCTTAATGTTTTTTTATAAATAGCATAAAATATATTTATTCCCGATTCAATGATGTCATCAGGGAAATCAAAGTCCGGATTATGAAGCTGTGGCTGATCTTTTCCCGAGCCTAAACCAAAATAACAAGCGTCATATTTTTCTGTAAAATACCCAAAATCTTCGGACCATTTAAACGGTTTTTCAATATGTTCGGTATCCAAATCCATTTGCTTTGCCGATTGTTCAACAATACCAACACATTCATCGTTATTCACAGTTGCCGGAAATGCTTCAGTATACGAAATCTCGCAGCTTAATTTTTCTACTTTTGATATTTCCAGAATAATTTTTTCGGAATTCGCTGTTAGCAATTCCATGTCTTCATTTTCAAAAGCCCGCAATGTAATTCTTAATTCAGCATAGCCGGGCGAAGTGCCAAAAGATATTTCACCCAATAGAATGTGAATGATTGTGAGCAAAACAAAATCTTTAAACAGTTCTTTATTATCTCTCAGATCATGCAGTTTTTTAATGATTTGAGAAATAGCATCTGCCGGGTTAATGCCATTTTGTGGTTCGGCGGCATGGGCTGTTTTTCCGGTAAGCTTAATGGTCATGCCTTTTGACGCGGAGGCAAAACTTCCATTTTTAAGCACTATTTTATGCTTTTCAAATCCAGGTACATTATGAAGTGCGAAAATATAGTCAGGTTTAATATTTTTGAATTTTTGATTTTCTACTACATCCCGAGCACCTTGTTCTACTTCCTCGGCAGGTTGAAATAGCAAAATTACGCTCCCTTTGGTTGGGCGATTTTCGGAGATTTTGTGAGCTAGCCCGGTTAAAATCGCCATGTGCCCATCGTGTCCACAAGAATGAGCAATGTGATCATTTACTGATGTGTATTCTACACCAGTTTTTTCCTGGATGGGCAAAGCATCCAGCTCTGATCTGAATACAATAGTTTTCCCTATCTCTTTTCCATTAAAAACAAATGCTACCCCGGTTTCTCCCAATTTAATAATATCGTCAGGATTGTATTTCATGATAAAGTTTAATATTCGTTCAGAAGTATTATACTCATCATTGGAAACCTCCGGGTATTTATGTAATTCCTGTCTAAAAGCTATTATTTTCTTATTCATGTATTTGATTTAATAAAAAAATCAATAAATCTATTTCTTATGAAGTGACTGAATAAAAACAAAAATGATTGCTGAAAGTGTTATGCCAAAGAAATTTGCATCTAAGCCAAAAGGCAATGTTATTTCGGTTAAAATAAGGACCAATGTTGTTCCTCCGCCAAAAAGCATTGAAAATAGTGCAGCTTTTGAAGAAGGTTTTTTCAAAAACATAGTACCCAAAACCGGCACAAATAATCCTGAAACCATAAAACCATAAGAATATAACATCAAACTAAGTACTTTTTGCATCATTGTAGCCAGGATGATAGCAAGTATTCCAATTACCAATGTTGCAATTTGTGAATATTTAATACTCTTGGTATTTTGTTTTGAGAGCCTTAATATATCTGTCGTAAAATTACCCGATGCTGCCATTAAGCAACTATCAGCGGTTGACATTATTGCTGAGAAATAAGATGACATAAGCAATCCCATCAATCCAACAGGGAAAATATGCGTTAAGAGTAAAGGCAGCCCAATTTCTTGATCAATAGGACTTCCTGGAGCATATCCAAATTGAGTAAACATACCTTGTTCATAAGCTACTCTGCCCAATAATCCTAAAGTTACCCCCATAAAAGCCATAACCGGCCATTCAAACAAACCAGCTATAAACCATGCTTTTTTTGCTGTTTTCTCATCTTTAGATGCATAGATTCTTTGATACAATGTCATCCCTACAAACCAAATGGGAACGATTGTAATTAGCCAGTTAACAAATTGAACAAAACTAATATTGGTAAG
>JABMQA010000328.1 GCA_013203545.1 Bacteroidota bacterium | reverse complement strand
GGTAGAGTTGAGCGCTTCGATCATTTTAATGCGGTGGCCCTCACCGCTATGTAATCCTTTTGGGTATTTTTCTGAAATGTACGGCTCCGGAATTACAAAGTCAAATATGGATTTCGGATCGGGATTCGGGGCCTTAAGTACTTTTTTGTGCGCAGCCGAGATTTCCTTCTTAGCTTGTTGATCCAACGCATCCAACTCTTCGTGAGTAAATACTTTCTGATAAACCAGCCGCTCCCTGAATTTTTTCAACGGATCAAGCATCAGCATTTCTGACAGTTCCTTCTCGTCCCTGTACAATTCATGCCTGTCGGAGTTTGAATGTGAGCCCATCCTGATGCAGTTGGCGTGCACAATTACGGGGATGCCCTTTTCTTTCACGATATTTCTGGCCTTGAACATGGCATTCATCGAGTTGAAGGGATCTTTACCGTTACAATAAATCACCTCAAGGTTCTTGAATCCAAGAAAATTATCTGCCGCCCGTGGGTTAGCCGTTTGCTGTTCTTTGGGAACAGAAATACCAAAACCGTTATCCTGGAAAACAAAAATCACAGGCAGTTTTTCTGTTGCAGCGCCATTGATAGCTTCGTAAACATACCCTTCCGATGTGGATGATTCGCCCTGTGAACTGATGGCTACTGCATCGGCGCCGTAATATTTGATGGCACGCGCCACACCAACAGCATGCAGTGTATGGTTACCGGTGGCAGACGACACATTGTGGACATTCCATTCGGGTTTGGCAAAGTGGTTCGACATATGGCGGCCACCACCAGCCACATCATCCTGCTTCGACAGTCCGTTGAGGATGATCTCCTCAGGAGTTAGTCCGGCAGAGAGGGCTGTTAACATATCGCGGTAATAGGGAAACAGATGGTCGCTGTTCTTTTGAAAAAGCTGACCGATGGCCAGTTGTATTCCGTCATGGCCTGCATAAGGTGCATGGTACGACCACCCCAGGGCCTGCTTCAGGTAATTGGGCGCTTTGTTGTCGAGCTGCCGGCCTAATGTCATCAGATAATACCATTTTTTAATGGTTTCCCTGTCGGTTTTCCTTAAAGAGAAATGTTTGTCATCCCTGGTCAGGGTGAATTGCTTCCTGTTCATCATATTTTTTATATTAAATATCCAAACCTGTTTATTCAATCAAATAACACCTTTGGGTTGGGTTTGTTCAGAAAAAAAACTCGGTTTTCAAAATCAAGGACTGAACATCTCATTCCAGGATTTACGCTTCCCGTCCATATACTGATAAACGAGCTGATGATCAGAAGTTAAAATACAAATAAAATCATTTTTTTCGCGGATGAGCACCAGTTGTCCGATAATCTCAAAAACATCAAACGATTTTCCCAGCAGGATGCTATTGATAAGATTGAGGGCTGCTTTTCCTGCAAGTATCCCGGCCTCTTCATCGAGGTATCTGAAAATTACATTATAAACACCCTGCGTAAGTGTGCTTCGCGTTTTTCCGTAGCCGGCATCCATTCCGGCAAGGGTTTGCAACTCGATGGCAACATGCTACATCACATGACCCAACAACGTGCCTTGCTTTAACGCGGATAAAAAATCCGCCTTTATGTCCCACAGAACAAAAGTGTTCGTACAATGTTGGAATCAGGGCAGACAGTTTCTCGTAAAACCCATCAATCCCGTTGGTAAAAACTTCATCGTATGCACCCAGGTTGACCCTGAAAAGTACTATGGGACCGCCGCTGAAATAATTGGCGCCGTGGTAAACATGGATATTTTCGACTTTAACCGGGCCATCGAGGTAATCCGAATCTTTTGCAGAGATTTTTTTCATGGAATAGCAAAGTTGGCTGCAAAATTAGTATTTCTTGCAGAACACTCGTGGGGTGACTTCGAGTCACCTTGTAGGTTGGCTTTGAACCTGAGATAGCTTCATAGGGATGCCAACCATAGCCGTCAAGCTAAGGAAAGAGAAATAGATTTCTCCCTTCGGCACTGCACTTCGCTTGTGCCTTTGGTCGAAATGACAAATTTAGTTGTTTTTAGTGGAGTTGAGAGAATGCGGGCACGAAGCGCCCGCATTCTCTCAACTCCACTCCTT
>JABMQA010000031.1 GCA_013203545.1 Bacteroidota bacterium | reverse complement strand
GCAGAAGCATCTGCCAACGCGTAATTACCAGTCAAAAGATAATCCAGTGCTGCGCCCCAGCTACTGAGTTCCGAAGCGTTGGGATCGGTGTAATCATCTCCGGAATCGCCGGGCATACCGGAAATAATATCCGATATTTTGATAAATAGATCCCCTGATTCTTCAGTAACCTGAGCAACGGTTTTTGTTGAAAATTGAAAAATCAACCCTACTATCAGTATCAGAAATGGTTTCATTATGTTTTTTATCGAAACGAATACAATTCTATCAGCGCAATCAAAGGTATTCATTTTAATAAACTGCCGTTGATTCATCTGCTTGTTGGGGCATGCGTGGGATTACCAATGCAAGGTTGTAAGCAATTATTCTGCTTATAACCAGTCCACTTGCAAGGACAAAAGTCAATAAAAAGAGTATGCCAATGTTTTTAAAGATTGTTGCCATAGTAAAACTTTTTTATCATCTGGTTAATTTTTTTTTTGATCCTAACGATTATAAACGCTGCGCTTACGCTATTCGATAATTTTTACAGTTCCGCTACAGGCATCCCCTTCAGCATTTCCATCAAGCCACACTTGCAATGTTTTAATAAACAGCGTATCTGACTTGTATGCTGATAGTATTTTCTGATAAACGTCATTCAGTTCAATGTCAGCCTTTTTATAAGAAGTATTTGCATTTTCATTCAGCTCAAGTTGTGTTTGAGCGAATCCGGTTGAAGAAATCAAACCTATTATTAGTATTAGAAATGTTTTCATTGTATTTGTTTTTTCCGGTTTCATGACAATTTTGTTAGAGGAATCAAAGCACTGCTGTTCCTCAAACAATTAGTTTTTAGGGTTGGCAAAAAAACGTTGGCAAACAAACAAGTCTTTTGGAATTATTGGATTGCGCGCTGTTATGTGCGAATTGCAAATGTGCTTGGCTGTGTAGGCTGTTTATCATACTACATTTAAAAATTTAGTCAATATTTTACGTACCAAGAATTTACAATCACTCGCTTTAACTCTTGACAATAAAATTGTATGTGCTGACTTATTTCGATACTTTTTAGATAATTCAGAAAGCTCGGCTATAAAATCAGGCGCGTACAATTCCGAAGAATAATTCTCATTAATAAAATTGTAAAAATCCTTTGTTAATTCGCTCCTTTCATTTAAGTAATCGTCCGAGACAGAAGCTAAAATATGGCACATATTCCCTAATGTGTAGGTTGTTCTATTATTAATAACCATATTGGCAAATAGAGAAGTTCTTTTGTTCTGTAAATCGTATTCGTATGTTATGCTCGTATGTGGATTTTCAGAACGAATAAAGTTGGTAAAGGGTATAAATAGTTTTAATAGCAATTCGCTTTCTACTGCTCTTGACATTTGCAGTATGTAAGGACTAAAATCTTCTGAAGATTGGAACACTAACGTATCATTTAAATATTCAGCAGATAAAAGGAAACTGAAACTTTGTTTCTCCAATTTCTTAGCCTCCTTTAACATGCTTCGAACCCTAGCGTCAAATACTTTTATATCCGTTGGGGTTACTCCATCCAGAAATCCATAAATTTTTTCTTGCAAATGTTCGTTATCTACAAATTCATCATTTGAATCTTTTCTTGCTTCTTGTATTGTTTTTAGAATGTTTTCGATGTTGTTTGACAGCAATTCTTTCATCACAATTTTCAACATCCCTTCCAGCGAATCTGCTTTCTTTAGTTTTTCTGTTGCGATATTATAGAAATGTGCAAGTTGCTGACTATGAGCTCGGATTTCCTCCGGTTGAATATCATCTTTTTGTGGAAGAAATGATTCTTTTGGAAACGCTGTATAGGCGTTTAAAACATCATGTATTTCCGATGAATTAAAAACCACAGCCCATTGCCATGTCCCAAAACGATTGGTTTGGTTAACTGCCTTGACCCAAAGATTTAGAAATTCGCGTTTAACCCGGTTCTCATCGCTATCCTGTCCTTTCACTTCTAAAACAAGTTTGTCGCCATTGCTTAGCTCGATAATATAATCGGGAATGTAATTTTTAAGAATACCGCGATAGTTGTATTTTATAAAAAAACCTAAATGGTCGTTTTTGACGAATGCACGAACCATTTCATGCTTGTTAATAATACTGGCATTATTTGCTTCCCATGTACTGTCAAAAACTGTATGGTTTATATGCGACTTCTCGTGCCATTCGTTTGGTTTTGAACTATACCATGTGGGCATATCGGAAGTTGAACGGATAGGACGTTCGGCATCGAATACAGGTGAAAGAATGGCTGCGTTCTGGTCTTTAATGGCAACCCAAAAGTGTTGGATTATTCGAGAAACATTCAGCGTTAAAAGAATATTTTTCCTTACAGGGTCTCGATTAAATAAAATGCTTTTAATAACAATCCTATCCGATTTAAGAAAGTCTTCTGTTAATTTCAATAGCTGTGAAAGGAAGTCGTACTGGTTGCCTTTCCAATTGTGTTTTTCAATTCCAAAAATATTGGTGGCTACCCTAAATATTACCGACTGCAACCTGTATCGTTCAGCAAATTGTTTTATGTCAATATCGCTCATTGCAGCAGGGGTGATATTGCCTGATATAACACCGCCCATTTCAACTTCGGTAATAGTATCTTCGGGATTTATTTCAATTGGTTTTACTGCCGAGTAATCAATTTTAAGTGAAGATTTATAAATGGTATCAATCCGTAAAATATTCGGAAATGATATTTCAAAATTGCTTTTCTCTTTGGTAGGCTCAATTTGAAATTTTGGCTTTGGTGGGCGGGGGGATGTTGCCCCACCTTCGTGCGGGATAAACGAAAAGGGAATGCCAAAGATATTTACGTATTCGGGTTCGAGCATTAAATACTCATCGAACTCGTAACTAACTCGTCGTAATCCCCTACCTACAACTTGTTCGCAAAGCAGTTGACTTGAAAATGCCCTTAAACCCAAAATTTGCGTGACATTTTTGGCATCCCAACCTTCGGAAAGCATGCTTACGCTAATTACATTCTGAATTTGCTCGCCGGGTTTTCCAGGTTTGCCCACGGTGTCAACCTTTTCGCGCAGCGCAATGGCTTGTTCTTTTAGCGAGCCTGTTAAATTTTCATCCTCATTTTCAATCTTACCTAATATCTGACTGTCTATTTGTAATGTGTGGTTCAACTCACAAAGTTCCTTTACCTCACATTCACCTGAATCGAAATAGTGTTTAATCCTATCTGCTGTAACCGTAGTATTGGCAATACTCATTAAAACGGGTGGGATATCAATCCCTTTTACTTTTTTCCATTCATGTTTCGTTTTCAACCAATCGCTACCCAGTAGGTTATATGCATTCTTTACCAAATCAGGCAAGGGTGTTTCTTTGGGTACTTGCTTTTGATTGAGGTCTTCTTTAACGTCATCATCAATATAAATATGATACAACCTCGATTTATAGTCTGAAGTATATTTCCCATCATCACGAAACACCACGCGTGGGGTTTTCACCAAACCAGATTCAATGGCATCGTTCAAACCGAAATCGCTAATAATCCATTCAAATAAACCTATCTCGGATGTTTTTTTACCCGTTGGAGCAAATGGGGTGGCCGAAAAATCGTGGCAACGTAAAATATTCACTTGTCTGTTTAATTTGTCTAAACCACCAATCCAAATCGTGTTATCAATGTCCTCCTTTTTAACTTGCTTTACCTTACTTTCTGCAGCTGTACGCCAGGCATGATGCGCTTCGTCGTTAATAACAAGAATGTTGTTCGCATTTGCCATTTCACCTAATACTGCTTTTGCATAAGCAGCATTGCTAATTTCCATTTGCTTGCGCTTGTCAACGCTACGGAGTTGCCCTTTCTCTACTTTAGTATTCAGTTTTTCTTGCGAATCCCAGGCCATCTTATGCCAATTAATAATTCTAACTTGACCCTGACGTAACTTATCCATCAAAGTAGTAGGGACAATATTAAACTCGTTGTAGTAATTATGTTCATGGGCAGGTTGCAAAACAGCCAATCGACTTTTAACCGTAAGTCCGGGGGCAACTACCAAAATATTTTTAGAGAAACGAGCATCTTGTTTATAGGACACCCTATTTAAAATGTTGTAGGCAATAAGCATGGCCATTACAGTGGTTTTTCCTGATCCTGTGGCCATTTTGTTACACCAGCGAACAAAGTCGCCCCCATCGGAAGGAATACTAATTCCTGTTTTGTAATGTTCGGGGGCTTCAATTAAAAAGATGATCACCTGAATGGATTCCAATTGACAAAAGAAAAACGGGAATTGCCTAAATTCTTTATCCTGAATTTCCCAATGGTCCAATAGTTCGCGGCTCACGCCTGTTAAACCCGGGCAGTTATCAGCAGTCCATTCTTTCAGTCGTTTACGAATAAGATTTACCAAGGGCAAATCAATAATTTCACCTACAAGCACACCCTTTTTTGAACTTGGGCTGGCAATGGTATATCCTGCCGGGCGTCGACCATCAGCCTGAAAAAATTCTTGTTTTTGTACATCTCTGTTCCAGTGAATATGGGGTTCGTTGTAAGGAGAGCAAAGTATTAACTTATCAATTTGTTTCATTTAGCTTACTTTTTCCTCTTTAGTTCTTTTTGCGCTTCTCTCAGTATTTTCTTTTCATCGCTGACCAGCCTGCGTTCTACTTTCTTTACATCTTCGGCAGGGGGCAGCTCTTCGGGTTTTACGCCACGTTCCAACAACATTTTGCGCACTGCCAAATTATTATCCACATGCTCTTTGGTAATGGATGTATCGCCATTCAGGTTTTTTTCCACCACATTATGGCTGGTTAACTCAGTCGCAAAATCTTTGGCTTTAATGGTAAGGGTAGGAAGAAAATCGGCCAAGGGTCTGCCTGATGGCACCATTAAACGGTTTTTCATAAACTGGGTTGTCCTGCCTCCAAACAAGGCATGATCGCCTTTGGAACGAATTATGGCAAAACTTCTTTCGTCGACACCTCGTTCGTAGATTAGTCCCGATAATTTTTTTTCCGATTTTGATAATTTGTTTCTCGCCGAAACCCTTGCCACATCGAGCAAGCGTTGCTCAATGAGTTCCTGTTTGCGTGTTTGTACTGCGAAATAGGTTTGGGCAAAGGCAACTTCTGCTTTTGATGGGTCGCCGTTTTGAGCAATTAGATAACAGGCATAGCGGGTTAGCGCAATATCCTGAATTTCCCTTTCAGCGCCCTTCGCCAACTTTATCATTTTGTTGACGTCAACGAAATGATCGGGGACGGTCTCACCAACACTTTCGCACGATTTTATCGCTTTCTCAATTACTTTTTGAAAATTACGCCAATCGGTGTAATTAAACATTTCCTGCAATTCGCGTGCACTCCAACACTCCAAGCCCTCGTACACATAACAGGCTTCTTCGAACTTCTCAAACAGTTGTTGTATAAATTCTTTTTTCATGGTTATCGGGTAATGATTTTCAAGCTTTCAATTCCTCTGTCATCAATAATTTTTACAGCTATTTGTTTGCCCGGAACAAAAGGCAGGGATTCCGTACCCCTGAAAGCTTCAATTTTTTCTTCGTTAATTTCGGCTTTCAGGTTTTTGGCTAATTTGCTCCAACCGTCTTTTGCCCCAGCCATTGGGAAAAATACTTGCGTTGGGAAAAGGCTGCGGCCATCGTAATCGGTATCGAGCAACCACATGGCTATGTTCTTTTTGCCACCACTGTCGATATTACCTGTTTTTGGGTTGAAATAATCAAAGCCCATTACCTCAATTTGAACTTTACCAGCATCTTCTCCATCTGTCAATTCATGCAAACGCACATCGGGCTGACCAATTAACCAGAAACTTTGGTTGGTATTGCGGTTCTTTTTCAGGTCCTCAGTTTGCATATCCATGTTCATTTGGGCTTTGAGCAATTTAAAGCCTACGAGATTTTTAGGTGTTTCGTCAATGTCTTTGGCAGCCTCTTCATCAAATTGGAAAGCACAGAATAAAAGAATATCTGGTTTTAGGTAACGTGCTTCTTCTAATGCTAATTCTACGGTTCGTTGCTCTAACGGTGCGTGTTCCGGGCCAAAAACCACCAAAACTTGTTCTGGTTTTCCACCTCCTTCGGCTGCACCCAGGGCTGGTTTAGTTTCTCCTTGTGCCTGGATGTAGCGAGTGCCGGCCAATGCTTCAATACGGCTAAATTGCATTATGGCACCTCCTTTGGCCCGTACACCTGTTCTCATAAGCTCATCCCGCCATTGATCCTGGCGCAATGTTTCTCCTGTACGGACAACTGATTTGTCAGCCTCCATTTCACTTTCCATAGCACCTTCTAAATCTTTTACAAAAGGCGCAGGAATGCTTTCAACTGTGAAAGGGCCAGTAACTCTAATTTTATTATTTAAAATTATTGGTTGGTCAAACAATACTTCTGTTGGCATTTCAGCATTAGTCGCAACAGATTTTAAGGTGATTTTTGGAGTTGATTTGTACTGAAAACCACTTCCTACACCTTCTTCTTGCCTAGCAAGCTTAAAATATTCAAATGTTGAAGATAAAAGCCGTTGTTTTGCTAGAGTTAGAGCAATCCGAGAAGTGTCGCAAGTAATCCATCTTCTACCTTGTTCTTCTGAAACTTTAATAGTAGTACCGGAACCACATGTAGGGTCAAAGATTAAATCTCCAGGGTCAGTAGATAAAAGAACACATCTCCTAATGACCTTTTCAGCTGTTTGCACAACGTAGTTTCTTTGGACAGCAAAGGTACTCTCCATAGTATCCATCCATACATTAGTCAAAGGAGTATATGGCGCTTCATCTAAAAACTTTTTAAATGTCATAGTTTTACCTAGTGCTAGTAATCCCCCCCTTTTTCCTACTTTAGACAATTCTTCAACTGAAATTTTCCAATGATTTCCCGCTGCAGGATAATACTCATTTCCTTCAAATGATAAAGGTTTTGCACCATCTTTTGGTGCTCCTGATGACATTACAGGAGAAGTTTGAAACCTTCTCCCTTTGGGCATTTGCTCTATTCCATCCATTTCATCCTGAGATAACCTTCTATAAGTGCCATCTTCCAATTCAATGTATGGAAAACCAGAGTCAACAGCTTCTTTTGACCTTAATTGATATAATTTTCTAAATTTTGTTTGGTTTTTATCTTTTCCATACCAGAGTATTGTATCAAAAATTCCTGAAATATAATTCCCAGACATTGAACCTGTCTTTTTAAAAATCAATTGTCCAATAAAATTATCAATCCCGTATATTTCATCCAGTATTTCCCTTACGTGATGAACATTCTCATCAGAAATCTGAACAAAAACACTTCCGCTATCATGCAATAATTCTTTTGCAAGTAACAACCTATCTCTTAAATATGTTAAATATGAATGTATACCCAATTCCCAAGTATCGCGAAATGCTTTTATCATTTCAGGTTCTTGTGTAAGGTCTTCATCAGAGCCATCCTTCACATCTCGTTTATTTACAAAAGGCTGGAAATTACTGCCGTATTTAATACCATAAGGTGGGTCGAAATAAACCATTTGCACTTTGCCTTCCATGCCTTCTTTTTCGAGCAGGGAGTTCATAACCAAAAGGCTGTCGCCGGCTATCAGGCGGTTTGTCCAGCCCTCTTTGTGCTTGTAAAAGTCGATGGCTTCGCGCAACGGCTTTTCGTTGGTTTCGAACAAGGATAATTGCCTGGGTTGCTTATCTTCCTTTTGTACCGTTTCAATAATGGTTTTTGGGTCGATGCGTTCGTGAACGTGCAAAGAAACCGTAGGAACTTCAAAAGAAGTATGTTCCGTTTTCCCGGCCCATTGTAATTGAGGATCAAGATGTGGGTCGTACTCGTACTTTTTCTTGGTTTGCCCAAAATCTTTGTCTGTTTTTTCCGTAACGAGACCCACCGGAGGGTTGTTTAATCTTTCTTTGTCGGCGTGTTCGTATTGTTCGATGCTTTTTGTCGGTTTGGTTTTCTTGGCCATATTTTATTGCAATAAGTTCTATTTTTCAAATCAAGTTATTTCTGTGTAATTCTGTATTTCAGCCTTGCACCACCTCGCAAATATAACCCCTTTCCCCACTACTTCCCAGCCTCCCTCACACACCTGAACCCCACATCATAGTAAGTAGAACCAGGGTGGGTTTTGTTGCGGTAGGTGGTGGTTGAAAAATCTTTTTTGAAACTCCATGATCCGCCCCTCATTACTTTATAAATTCCGGATTGCGGACCCTGGGGATTGTTACCCGGGCTATTGTTGTAGTAATTGTCATCATAATAGTCAGAACACCATTCCCACACATTTCCGCTCATATCATAAATATCCAGTTGATTGGGGTTTTTCGTCATGATCCTGTTGGTGCGGTTGTTGGCATTGTCGTAATACCAGGCTACTTCGCCGGCCATATCGCTGCCACTGTAGGTGTTGCCATTACCCCTCATGGTTTTCCCGCCTTTTGCAGCATACTCCCATTCGGCTTCGGTTGGCAGTCGGCCATTGATGTATTTGCAGTATTCGTTGGCGCCATACCACGATACATTTATCACCGGATTCTGCTCAAAACCGGGTTGGGGTGCCCAGCCATCGGATGTCTTTTTCAATCCGGTCTCATGCCCGATAGCCAGTAGTTCGCCTTCATATTTACCCATCTTTACTTTATCGCTTCCATAAAGATTAAGAAAATCGGCAAACTCCGCATTGGAAACTTCATGCTGTTTCATATCAAAGTCGGAAACACGCACACGGTGAACGGGTTTTTCATTGGCCTCGCCATCATCCGACCCCATTTTAAAACTCCCGCCATCAACCAGGATCCATTTGTTGTCGGCTTTCAGGCTGGTCTTACTTTTGGCATAAAGCGAGATGGTTTCGTTTGCTTTAACATCCACAGCTGTTTCCCAGTTTTCGTTTCCGGTTATTTTGAGATAGTGTTTGCCGGGAGGGAGGTTTCTTAAGACGGTTACCGTGTTGGGCGTCAGGTATTGAATTTTTTTACTGTCCAGGTACAAATCGCCTTCCAACTGACTGGTTATTTCCACTGCCCCAAAGTTGGCAAGGCTGGTTTGGTCGACCTCTATGTTCCTGTTTTGATTGTTTGTTGACACCGGGGTATTCCCGGATAATTCATAGGATTTTAGAATAAAAACAAAATCACCCTTATCCAGGCTCGGGTGCCTGATTTTACCATATTGGGGGTGCTGGCCATTGCGTGAATAATTCACTACGGTTGACTGAATGAATTCACCTAATTCGGTTCCGGTTAAAAAGTGGTCGCCATTGCCATCAGCTATATCCGATCTGAGTGCATCCACAAATTGCTTTCTGTAAATGCTGATATCGGGAACTTCCTCATCGGCTGCACCGGAGGTGATGAATTGCCTGACATGCTGGGTGGTTTTGTAGGAAATGACTTCGGGAACGGCTCTGGACAGTGCAAAAAGTGAACCTGAAAAACAGGCATCAAACATAAACAATGCATGTTTGGACTGGATACCTTTGGCCCAAACCTCCATTTGTTGCATACTTAAAGCATCTTTCATAAATCCACGCTGATCCTTGGTGGGCAAGGGTGCATTTTTGGGAACGATGTATCCCATTTCATCCCCATAAGAAGATTTAATGGTATGCCCGTGCCCGGCAAAATAGATTAGCAACCTGTTATTTACATCCATGCCGTATGCATCGATAAAATCCTCATAAGCCCCCTGAAGCTGATTATCGTCAGGATTAATGATTTTTTTAACCTGGAAGCCATGCTCTTCCAACACATTTTCCACCTCATTCAAATCATCAAGTACCCCCGGCAGGTCTGGCCAGTAGTCGTAATCGCTAACGCCTATCAACAGGGCAAAACTTCCTGTATATAGGGTGGTTAATGTACCATCGATATTCACATCAACCGGCTTAAACCCGCGTTGATCCTGGGCAGTTGAAAACAAGGGCAACAGGAGGGTTAAAATCCCGAAACAATACGTGTAAAATTTCATGTATTTAATCTTTTTTTCGCCGAAATTCAAACAAGACTATAGCTTCTTTTTAATAATAAAGCCAACCTGTTCGGTAACCCTTTGATCGGGAGGAATGGAATAAATCCATTTCATAATATTCTTAAAACTTACCTCGTCCAAAAAAGGAATATAATCTTTGGTATAAACAAACAACAAAATATTGAACTCCTGTTCCTTGTCCGGTTTAATGATTTCAAGTGCATAACCATGGTCAAAAGCGGGATGCATGGGAAATTGTACTTCCTTGCGTTTTTTAAAACGATACTCCGGGTCTTCGTTCAGGTAGGTTTCAGTAGGATGACTGAAAGGATATAACAATGAAGTTTCCTCATCGGTGATGTTGAATATTTTTAAATAACCCTCTTTTGCCGGGGTGAAATTAAACAGCAAATAATCATTGTTTTTATAAACCTCATCAACACCCTTTATTTTAAATCTAAAGCCGGGATCGGCTTTTGCAACGTGTTTATAAACAGTGGCTTCAATTTCCACTTCCACCTCCATGTTTCCAAATTCGTTGAACCTGCGGTCTTCATGCAAGATGGTGTCAACAATTATTTCGCCGCCTGTTTCGATGGAGGAAATCACCTGGAATATTTCCTGGAATTTCTCATTGTCCTCAAATTGGTACGAAAAATCAGTAAATGCGATGGTTTCGGAAATACCGGCCTTGAGCAATGCTTCCCGTTTAGCCTCTTCGATGGCCCGGGCTTTTGTTTGTTCGGGGGTTAAATCCCGGGAAATAAAGCTGCCTTTAGCGCGAACGGTTATTTTTTCCTGGCCAATTAGGGATTGTGTTATGAAAAAACCGGAAAACAACACAATAGCAACAAAAGAGAAAATTTGTTTCATCTTGATCTTGATTTAAGTAAACCATCTTTTATCGATAGGCACTAATTCAGTGTCCAATTCTCCCAGAGATCCATCACGTCCATGCTCACCTTAATGGCAGGGTCCTGTTCTTTATTGTTAATGCGAAGTGATTCGATGGAAACATTGTCCTTTACAAAATCGGCCAGATCGCCATAGGTAAGGTTTCCCTTGCTTTCCTGTAATTTCTTTAACAGGAAGTAAGTAAACATCCCATGTTGTTTGTCGGAATACGGCAGTGAAGATTGTTCACCGCTACTGGCGGAGAATACCACCATTTTCCCGGTCACAAGCTCTTCTTTTGGTTTGACCTTTACGGATCTGGCTGCAATCAAGCCGGCATCACGCCCGCCTCCGCTGAAGCATGCGTCAAGGAAAACGGAAATCCGCTGTGCGCCCGTTTCGCTGAATTTTTTATAGATATTCGAAAGTTTTACAGCCGCATTGAGGTTTGTACCCGATACGTCCACAGGGATCAAATAGGGCTCTTTGGAGTTTTCATCGGGTAAACCGTGACCTGCAAAAAAGAAAATGATCTCGGCTTCTTCCGCAGTTTTTGTTGCCAGTTTGGATATCAGATCAATTTTTTGTTCCATTTCACCCGCAGTTGCATCGGTTAGAAAGAAGAGGTTTTTCTCTTCCACACCCAATACCCGCAAGGCATAATCCTTAAAAATTATGGCATCGTTCCTGGCAAATTCAACATTTGATTCGGAATTCAAGCCCCGCTGGTATTTTGAATAATCTTCGTTCCCAATAATTAAAGCATACCTGAAAGGATGATTTGTTAAGATAAGCGGAATATTTTTATCAACTTCCGACGATAACGACGCCATTTGAATATCCTCACTAACAGTAGGAATACCGGCAATAACCACCTGGTTTTTTGCGCTTAAATTTTCTTGCAGACTAACTGTTAAAGTTGAGTCGAGACCATACCTATCATAGTTTTCGGTGATTGAAACCTCTACAGGAATATTGGTGTCGAGGTATCGGCGGGTAGCCGTAAAAAGATAATCCAGCTCACGGGATTCGCCGCGCTTGAGCAATCCCAGATCATAATCACTCATATCTCCAAGAAATACACAATTGGGATTGGTAAGTTGAAAACCCACCTTCACATCTTTGGCTTCCCCCATACCGATATTTTGAATGAGCACTTTCAGGTTGATCGGGTAATTTAATTTGATCTGCCCCCCGTCTTCGGTACTGAACACAGCATCAGCAATGACAATTTGTGGCTCCGAAAACCTGCGGGTCTCAATTTTAAATTCAAGTGGATAAGCATCAAAACCACGTGCCTCGAGGACCTGAATTACATATTCGGCATAACCGTTTTCGGTGTTCAGTTTGCCGTGAATAGGGATCGTTACCTCCTTGCTTGTTTCTCCCGGAATATCTCCTAGAGAAATCTCCTCATCAAAAGTTACACCGCTGATCTTTTCATTCTTGATGTTCGCCTTTATTTTAACATCCTGCGCAACACCCTCGCCAATATTCTCCACCTTGAATGAAATGTAACATTCCTCGTTTGCATCGATGAGGTTATTCTTATTCTCATCCACAAATTTTTCTTCGGCAATGATCAGGTCGGGGAGTGATTTAATACCTCCCTGTTGTTGCCGTTTAAAGGTGATTTTTTTTGTCGCACTCTTATCGGAGGTGGCATTTTGCCCGATAAGCCCACCAAATACGAGAAGTGCACAAAAAAGTAATAGAATTTTATTTTTCATCTCAATTAAATTTATAGGTGAGCGTAAACATCGGTTGACGCACCACCGGATTGTAATAATATCCCATCGACACTTTTGAGTTACGGGCCCGGGCATTAACATTTCCTGCCTGAATGCCCGTCCAGATTAAATCAACAGCCCATATGGCAGCGGCTCCAAGCATCAGCACTTTCTGGTTCTTGTAATACTGATCGGCATCATTGTACAACTGATCCCGTTCAGAAGGCACATCAGAGTTTTTATAATCTTCGTACGTGTTGTAAGCCTTATTGTTCATCATAACTGCCCCGGCAACGGCACCATAACCAACCACGCCCATCAGCCAGTAGGCGCCTCCGCCTTTGGCATACATGTTTCCCCAGCCGGGCAGGACAAGGGAACGTAAAAGTGCCCCGCCAACACTTACCGGCTTTGAGGTGATTTCAGAGGTGGCTATTACTTCAACGGCAATTTCATCATCGATATACACGTTGTCCTTCACCAGATCCCATACAATTCGCTTATATTTTCCACCATAAACCCCCGGCCCGATATCACCGGATAATGCAAATGCATTGATCTTACTGCCTGATGCGGTGGTGATGTTTACACTCACATTGAATGTTTCGCCGCTTTTGACTTTGGAGATATCATAGGTAATTACAAGATTCTCGCCTTCGAGGTTAAAATCAACATTTTCAACATTTGCCTTTGACTGTGCAAATGCAGTAGATCCAATTACAAAAGGCAACATTACAATGATTGATAATACGATATGTTTAACTATATTCTTCATTTTTCCTTGGTGTTTTCGGTTAACGTTTTGACGAATTTGAAGATGAAATTTCTGTTGATCCGGTATCGGTGCCAATATGCCTTTCAGGTTTTGTCTGGCTTGAACCAAGCACCATTTCAACGCCCTGTTCATTGGTAACGTAAACCTGTATGTTCCAGTTATAATTCAGGTCGGGATTGGCTTCCGACATCGAAAACCAGGATGCTGCCCCATCCATCGACAACATATCGCCTTTACCCTGGATAGCCGGGCCTTCAT
Source organism: Bacteroidota bacterium (assembly GCA_013203545.1). Classification (GTDB taxonomy): domain Bacteria; phylum Bacteroidota; class Bacteroidia; order Bacteroidales; family 4484-276; genus JABMQA01. The sequence continues at coordinate 3,681 of JABMQA010000031.1, read as the reverse complement.
CCGTTCCTGCAGGATAGGTACCAGCGGGTTGGTATTGTACCCAATAGCCTACCCAAAGTTCAACACTTGCATTAATGATATGCGGTTCATCAAGGGCCACTTCATTCCATTGGTCAATATCAGGATTTGTTACATCCTGCAGCATTTCCAGATTGGTGGCATTGGGGCCCGTAAATATTTCAAGGGTGTACTCCACAGGATCGCCTGTTTTTGGGAAGAACTTGATTTTGGTAATTTTATAACCATTACAGAGAGTCAGGTCAGTGGGCGTAAAACGGATGGCCACGTCAAAGCTGCCTCCCCCAATACGTCCGATACCATCGTGATTTATACCGTCATCGTAATGTAACCAGCCTTCGGTAAAGAATGCTTTTTGGTCGCCATATGCTGTACCAAAACTATTGGTGGCATAGGCCCTGACGTAATAAGTGGTAGCTTGATTCAGGTTGGTTAGATTGGCTGAGAAAATCCCGAGGCCACTACCCGCAAGAGCGTTGAAATCACTTATGGTAGGATCGGGAAGGGTATTCCAGCAAATCCCCCGTGCTGTTACCGTAGCACCACCATCGTCGGTGACATTACCACCACCTACTGCGGAATTTGTCGTAATATTTGTAATGTTTGCTGTTATTACGGTTGGGATTTCTATCGTCTGAAAAATAACCTCATCACCATAGGCAGTGCCTACGCTGTTTTTTGCGAAAGCCCTGACGTAATAAGAAGTGTTGGGTTCAAGATTGGTAAGATTGGCAGAAAAAATCCCAAGACCATTGCCGACAATTACTTTTGGGTCGTTAACAGTGGGGTTGGGACTGGCACTCCAGCAAATACCACGCACAGTAACTGTTGCACCACCATTGTCAGTAACATTACCTCCACCAACAGCCGAGGTTGCAGTAATATTGGTAATGTTTGCAGTTGAAACACTTGGCAGAACAACACCCGACAATGTTTGAAAAGTTATACTGCTTCCATAAACAGCACCGTCAGAATTAATTAAATAGCCCCTTGCTTTGTATGTATTGCCTGGCGTAAGATCTGTCAGGGTGACGACCACAACCCCTGTATCGGCAGAACCTGCCCTTGGCTTTTTCTGATCATCAATTGTTGGGTCACTGCTCCCTTCTACATACACTACACCGTGTTCACTAACAGACCCTTCTCCCAGATCCACAATTTCACAAGGTATTTCAGCGCTTGTTTGCGTAATGATTGTTGCCTGAAAAGTCTTTATTAATACTTCCCGTTTAAGGTCTATTTTTTTGCAGGAATAATATTGCTGTGAGACCAATACTGCAATAACTACCAACAAAGTCCTAAGAATAAATTTGTTCATATAATTTCTGTTTTTACGGTTATTGATTCAAGAAAGATTTTAAACGTTTCTCCATAAAAGACTATCCAAAAGTAGGCAAAATGAAAATGAAAGCTGAAATATTCGGCAAGTTTTTTTTAGAAAATAAAAAAAATGTACTTTTCTTCCGCATAATTACAGAAAATTCTTTAGGTTTGTGAAGAAATTAACTTAAATATTCCGGTTCATTTACACTTGTTAATTAATAATCCACCGGGGTTTTGTGTAACATCTATCAGTATAGATTTTAAAATAGGGAAAAGTATTCATAATTAATTTTATTTATTGTCTAATCAAATTTTTTACAACTATGAAAAGAAAATTATTTAAATCGTTTATGTTACTTACACTGGCGGCCCTTTTCCTGGCCCCTGTAATGCAGAGTTGCAAGTCATCAAAGAAGGTCTCCAACAACGACGAAGTTGAGGTGGCCGTTTACTGTTCAGGGCCTGAATTTTTCAGTGATAACGAATACTTCAGGGCAAATAATATTGGTGAAAGCTCCACCCAGTCGATGGCGAAGAAAAAAGCATTAAGCAATGCCAGGTTGGACCTTGCCGCTTCAATCGAAACCCAGGTAAAAGCTGTTATCGATAATTATTTTCAGAGTTATAGCAGCGGGGATGCCATTGAAGATAAAGAGAGATATGAAGGCCTTTCCAGGGAGGTGATCAACCAGGAGTTGAGTGGGATTCGTACCAAATGCGAAAAATTCACCAAGACAGCAAATGGCAGTTACAAATGTTATGTTGCCATCGAACTTGCCGGTGAGGAGATCCTTAACGGAATGAAAAACCGTATTTCGGATGATGATAAGTTAAGAACAGATTTCGAATATGAGAAATTCAAGAAGGTATTTAAGGAGGAAATGGAAAGTCAAAAAGGTCAATAGAAAACTATATTTAAGCTGCCTTGTAAAATCAACCGGTGAAAACGGCTGATTTTTATAAGGCAGTTTTTAATTTTTCGCAATATGCCTAAGCCGGTTTATTTTTTTATTCTGCTTTTCTTTGCTTCATTAAATGTCCATTCACAGGGTGAAAACACAAAAACACACCGGGCGGAACGTGCATATGAAGTTTTTAAGGAAACATTTAACAAGGAGCTTGATGGCCAGGAAAAAAACCAGGAACAGCCTGACACACCATCCAGTTATAAAAGCTATACCAGGGCAGTAAATCTGCCCGAATGGTTTTTTGATTTTCAGGACAGATATCCGGATTACCGGTTGGGGATAGGTATTTCCGACCCGGGACTTGATAGCAGTTTTGCTTCAGAGCAAGCCTATTCGAGAGCTATGGCGCTTTTGTCGCTCACCTATGAAAGTGACATAAAAAACATTTCCGATAATTACTATTTTGATCAGGCGGGAAAACGAACCCTTGGAAAATTTAATTCGTTCACACTGATAACCACCGATGCAAAATTCCCTGAAGAATTAACCAGGGTACTCGAAACATTTTTCACCACCAATGCGGAGATCATCACTTTGGTTGGTATTGAAGAATCGAATTCGGATCTGAAGCCATGTCATCATGTTCAAATAAACATGGAATTTTTTCAATCGGAGGGTGGTGGCCAGGATAGAAAATACCTCCTTTCCAGGCTGTTTTTTAAAATGAACGAAAAAAGATGTAACCGGCAACAAATTGAAGCAACATGGTTGCTGGATGAAAATAAAAACGGGTTGGATATCCAATCAAAATGGAATAATGAACAGGTTGATATAGATATCGGGAAGTTTAGATACGTAATGCCTGATCATCTTCAAAAGGACACTGCGGGAAATTGCAGAATTTATGACGTTGAACTCAAATATGGGCTTTGGAGTGGATTTATTAATACACTCGTTTTAAACCTTGAGGATATGGAGGTTTTCAATTCACAAATACAGTCGCTTGACGATAAATATGAACGGCAGTATCAGGATCTTACCCGTGTAACTTTTTCTCAGCATATCACTTTGAACATCCGGGAAATCGAAATTTCCGAAAACAAAATCAGGGTTTTTTTAAATTAGCAGGTTTAGCTGCCTCCATATTACTTAGCAATGAGATGTTAATTCATCTGAATAAGAATTTTTAACTATAACTTTGGGATGAAAATGAAAAAACTGCTTACGATCATCGGTTTACTTATCCTTATTGCAAACCCGGGTTTTGCTGCAAATCCAGAATGGGTTGATTTCGACATGCGCCTTAAATTGTACCCGGCGCAGCGGTTTTTTATTGGCTTCTCGCTGGAAGAGGTAGGTAAAAGTGAAGATCTGGGTAATGTTTACGACCGCCTTAAAAAGAACGCGATCAGTGAGCTTACAAATTCCATTC
>JABMQA010000327.1 GCA_013203545.1 Bacteroidota bacterium | reverse complement strand
CATCTGTGCCTTACTCCAAGCTGGAGCAATGGTCGGGCTACTCTGGGCACAGGAGTTGTGGACGTTCTACCTATTTGCCATAGTTTTCGGTTTCGGCTACGGAGGTCTTGACCCACCTACGATAGCACTGATGGGCGATATCTTTGGATAACAAACACGAACGATACCGAGATAAGCATTTACGATCTTCAGATCGGCTCGCATAAAGAAATCCTGGCATCGGGAGTCAGAAGGCAGGGCGTTGCCTTTTCACCCGACGGGTCTATTGCTTATGTTGCAGATGTGAACAATAGCCGGATCGAAGTTTACAACACAGTAACGTATGAACTACTGAAGACTTTTGGAGGTGGTTTGAGTGAACCGAAATGGATTGATATTACGGCTGATGGAAAATACCTGTATATCCCTGATTCAGGAATTGATGACATAGTAATACTGGATACAGAAACAGGTGAGGAGGTAACCTCCATTACCGGATTTACCGATCCGTGGGGGTTGAAAATAAGCCCAAATGGCAAATGGTTTGCTTTCAGGGATGGTGATAATGTTAAGATCGGCGCCACCGAAACCAACACCATTATCCATAATGTACCGGGCATTGATAATCCGCGCACACCCATCTGGACACCGGATAATAAATTTCTATATGTCGGCAGTTGGGACGCTTATAAAATCCATAAGATAGAAACCGAAACCTTTACAGAGGTTAAGGTTTATAATATGCCATATAAGATTTGGTCCATTAATCTTACAGAAGATAACGAATACCTCGTTGCCGCATGTGCAGATAATGACAGGGTTGCGATCATTGAATTAGAAACAGATGATATCAGTTACGTAACTGTTCAGGATTATCCCGCAACAATTTGCACTTTCAGAACGAAGCAACCTGCATGGCTTGAGGAGATTTCTCAGTTAGCCGGTTCTGTTGAGTCGGGCTCCATTGAAATGATCGACCTGACATTAAACACGACTAAGATACCGGGAGGCGATTATTTCGCCGAACTTTGGTTTAACACCAACGACCCGCTGGCATTGGATTTCAAGTATGATATCACCTTGCATCACAATACCGGAAATCCTTACTTGTTTGCTTCCAACGACAGCCTCAACTTCGGAAATGTCTGGACAGGCAATCCTGCTCATATGGTGCTTACAATTAGTAATACCGGCACCGAAACCCTGGAGATCTCGTCATTGACAGGTAATCCGGTTCAGTTCTACACAATGGAAACACAGTTGGATATTGAACCCGGATCCGAATACGAGTTAACTGTTTATTGCAATGCACCTGCGATTGGTTTCCTTGATGGTAGTCTGGATATAACAAGCAACGGCGGCAACCTTTCTGTTTATCTCGAGGCCTTTGCTTATGCACCTCCCGTTGCTAATGTAAGTCCGGGTCAATTATCTGTAACTTTAGGCCCTGACGAAACCGGTTCTCAATTGCTAACACTGAGCAATACTGGAATTAGCGACCTGGAATATTATACAACCCTTGGTATGCACCGTGATAAATACTTCATCGGCAATAATAACAAATACCAGATATTGGCCTGGGACGCAGCTACAAATACAAGCGAAACAATCGACCTGCTTTTCAACGGGCCATGGAGAATGAAATATTCACCGGATGGGAAGTATTTATGGGTAACTTTTGAAGATCAGGGATACGTGGCTGTTTTAGATGCCAATACAAATGCCTTGTTAAAATATATTCTGGTTGAAGGAACCCGTACTTCAGGTGTAGCATTTAATAAAACTGGCACTTATGTCTATATCGGTAACTGGTCGGAAAACAGGGTTGAGATAATCAATGCTGCCGATTTTACGTGGGAGGGCAGCATTACAGGTTCTATGAGTGCGCCCACGGAACTGATACTTGCACCAGATGCATCAAAATTGTTTGTTACCAATAACGGAAACGACGATCTGGTAATTATCGACCTGAATACAAATACTGTTGTGCAAAGTATTGATGGTAATAGTACAGGGTATGATATGGCAATATCCCCCGATGGTAATTTTGTTTATTGGGTTGACAGATATTACATTAACAAAGTAAATACCGAAACAAATTCCATAGAAACAGTCAGCCCCAATTATGGCGAACTGAGGGGAGTTACTATTTCTGACGATGGATTAACGCTTTATGTGTGTGCCTATGGTAATGATAAAATCATTGCCCTGGAAACTGAAAGTCTCACCCGGATTAACGAATGGTCTTCCTGGGATGAATTAAACAACCCGATAGATATTTCATTATCATTCGATAGGGTCCGGCTTTACGTTACACTTGAATCCGAAAATAAAGTTGTTCCTATCAATTTAGCAGATGATGCTATTGAAACAACTTATTTGTTGGGATCTTCAGATATGGATTTCCGTGATATTACAAGTGCCGGAAGAATAAGCTGGCTGAATGTGGATCTGGAAAGTGACATACTGCCAGCCGGAAGCAAGGGCATCAATTTCAATTTCGATAGTGAATCCATGCTTTCAGGAACATATTATGCAGACTTTGGTGTTTATTCCAATGCTCCGGGAGATCCTGAGATAATAGTTCCTGTGGAGATAACAATATTATATGGCGCAATTCAAACAGTAAATATTCCGGAAGGGTGGTCAGGGATTTCAAGCTATATCAACCCCGTCGTAAATAACGTTGAAAACATGTTCGAGCCTGTTCTTTCCGAACTGATCATTCTGCAAAATGAATCCGGAATGTACTGGCCTGCACAAAATGTTAACTCACTCGGCCCTTGGAGCACACAAACCGGATACAAAATCAAGGTTTCCGAAGCCTGTGTGTTAACCATACCAGGTGAAATGGAAACTGACAGAACACTTGCTATGGATGAAGGCTGGAATCTGATACCTGTTATTAGTGAATGTGAAACAGATGTGGAATATTTATTTATGGGAACCGAATTAACCATCGTAAAAGAGGTTGCCGGTTACCTGGTTTATTGGCCTAATATGGGAATAAATTCACTGGGATACCTGGAACCAGGCAATGCCTATTTTGTGATGATGGAGAGTGAAGGTGAGATATTTTTTCCGGAGTGTACCCCCATCCCGGCCTTCCCCCTCAAAGGGGAAGGAGCAGCCCCTCCTTCGATACAACTGAATGTTAAAGAAAGAGTATCAAAAACAAATAATCCTCGTAGTAATGATGCGGCCTTGCGTGCCGGCACTCCCCTTCTCCTGCAGGAGAAGGGGT
>JABMQA010000326.1 GCA_013203545.1 Bacteroidota bacterium | reverse complement strand
GGGAAGAAGGAAGATGAAAAGAAAGAGGAATATTGAATATTGAGCGAAGCGAAATCCCGTACAGCGGGATCGAATACTGAATATCGAATATCGAAGTGGGTAAAATAGGAATTGGGAATTATGGGATTTTGAGAAGGAGTACATTTTACTTTCTTGTGTATTCATTCTATTTATTATTTCTCCATAGGAATCCTTTCGACAAAAAATCTTCTATCTAAAACAAGCAAACGTAATGAAGTTTATCGCAAAGGGTTTCATTTCATTTAGATTAATTATTATCAGGGTTACCAGTTGCAAAGCAGCAAAATTAAACCAATCCCCAAAGTTCAAAACGATAAAGTTATTAACAAAATGAATTTAAATGAGATCGAGGTAACCATTAATAGCAGCAATGTAATTAAATATTTTATGGTAGTCGTGCTTCTTGAAATTTGTTGCTGTGTAAACATTAAATCTGTTTTACTTTTCTATCTTTGATGCAAATTATTGCTGATTAAAATCAAATCGTTATAAATACCTATGATTAAAAGTGTAAATAAAAAAATATGAAAAATCATGACAAAAAATATCAAACCCAAAAAGAAACACCTCTCCCTCGTTGCAAGCGACCCCTGGCTTGAACCCGTTGAACAGGAAATTGAAAACCGCCTGCAACGTTATCAGGACCGCCTGAACCAGATTAAAAAAGATTATGGCAGCCTGTCGAAGTTTGCCGATGCCTACAATTATTTTGGCATCCATTACGATAAACTTGCCGGCGGATGGTTTTACCGCGAATGGGCACCGGCAGCATTTGAACTGTTCCTTTTTGGTGATTTCAACGATTGGAACCGGACATCTCACCCACTCACAAAGATGGAAAATGGTGTGTGGGAGATTTTCCTGGACAAAGAAATCTATAAGGATAAATTTGTGCATAACAGCAAGATCAAGTTGCTGGTTCATGCCGCCAATGGCTGGAAGGAACGCATACCTGTGTGGCTGAACCGTGTGGTGCAGGATGATTATACCAAGGATTTCACCGGGCAGTTGTGGATGCCGGAAAAACCATTTTCATGGAGCGGGGACAACTTCAAGGCAGGCGACCTTGAGGAACTGTTGATCTACGAGTGTCACATCGGAATGGCACAGGAAAAGTATGGAGTTGGTACCTATTGGGAATTTCAGGAATATGTTTTGCCAAAAATAAAGGATGCGGGCTACAATGCCATACAGGTGATGGCCGTTGCCGAGCACCCATACTACGGATCCTTTGGTTACCATGTGGCCAACTTCTTTGCTCCATCAAGCCGTTTCGGTACGCCCGAAGAATTGAAGTCGCTTATCAAAAAAGCGCACAGCATGGGCATTGCCGTGATCATGGACATTGTGCATTCACATACCGTAAAAAATATTCATGAGGGTTTGAACGAGTTCGATGGTACCGACCACCAATATACCCATCCAGGCGACAGGGGTAACCACTCGGCTTGGGATTCCAAGTTGTTTGATTATGGTAAAACGGAGGTGTTGCAGTTCCTGCTTTCCAATGTAAAATACTGGCTTAAGGAATATCATTTTGATGGGTACCGTTTCGATGGCGTTACCTCGATGATGTATCACCACCATGGATTTACCGCTTTCGACAGCCGCGATAAATTCTTTACCGATGGTGTGGAGTGGGACGCCATCAACTATTTGCAGTTAGCCAATACACTCATCCACACAGTGAAAAAGGATGCCATTTCCATTGCTGAAGATGTAAGTGGTATGCCCGGACTATGCCGCCCAATCAACGAAGGGGGCATTGGCTTCGATTACCGGCTGGCCATGGGTATTCCCGATTTCTGGATCAGGACACTGAAGGAGAAGAAGGATGAGGACTGGAATATGGATGAGATCTGGTACACCCTTACCGACCGCCGTCCCGATATAGGTACCATCGCCTATGCCGAATCACACGACCAGGCACTTGTAGGCGACAAAACTATTGCCTTCTGGCTGATGGATAAGGAGATGTATTTTCATATGCATAAAGATGATCCCGATATGGTGATCGAACGTGGTATGGCACTGCATAAAATGATCCGCCTGATCACAATTTCGCTTGGCGGACAGGGATACCTGAACTTTATCGGAAATGAATTTGGCCATCCTGAATGGATCGACTTCCCGCGCGAAGGTAACGGATGGAGCTACCACCATGCCCGCCGGCAGTGGTCGCTGCGCGATAACCCGGATTTAAAATACCAGTTCCTGGCCGGGTTCGACAAAACCATGATCAGCCTGATTAGCAAACACCATGTTTTGAACGCCGGCTTTGGCGACCTCATCAAATCGGATGACTGGAATAAAACCCTGGTATTCGAAAAGGCAGGGCTGGTATTTGTATTCAATTTCCACATTAACCAGTCGTTACCGGATTACGAATTTTTCGTTCCTGAATCCGGTAAATATAAAATTGTCCTCAATTCGGATGGCTACGAATTTGGTGGCCACAACCGCGTGGATGATAGTTTGGAATATGAAACCATGTTCAACGAACAGGAGGGCAAGCATTACCTGAAGGTATATGTCCCGAACAGGACTGCGCTGGTTTTTGAGAAGATTTGATTCCATCTGCACGTTTAGCTGTAAGCTGATACATCGGTTTTTTCTTTGCTTCTCTACGCCTTTGCGTGCCGTTTTATGTGGTTTTCATATCAAAATAACATTCTAATAAATCTCGCAAAGCCACCAGACCGCAAAGGGATTTCATTCCCTCCAATGGATTAGATTTTTAGCTATAAAAAACAGAGTGCTCAAAAATTAATACCAATTTGTTCTGATGTTTTTATACACGGCTCTCAAAAAGAGAAACACTAAGAAATGGGAAAAGTATTTGAGTGATGTTTGTATGATAAACTCCTTCTGAAAATATAACCCTTAGTGCGGCTTAGTGTTCTGAGTGTCTCAGTGGTTAACTTTAGGAACGCCCTTCTTTACAACACATTCATCCTGTTGGAATCGAGTTTTATATAGATGAAAAGCAGAATGGTAAATGCCCACAACGATGACCCTCCATAGCTGATAAATGGAAGCGGGATGCCGATGACCGGGAATAAACCAAGTGTCATAGCAATATTTACAGTGAAATGAAAAAGCAGGATGGAAGCAAGTCCATACCCATATATTCTGCTGAATTTGGACCGTTGCCGTTCGGCAGTGATGATTATCCGTACCAGCAAAGCAATAAACAGCAGGATCACAAAAGTACCACCAGCAAATCCCCATTCCTCACCAATCGTGCAGAAGATAAAATCAGTACTTTGCTCCGGCACAAAATTGTATTTGGTCTGTGTCCCTTTCAAAAAACCTTTGCCTGTTATCCCGCCCGATCCGATGGCGATCAACGACTGGTGTACATTGTAACCAGCTCCATGCAAATCGGTTTCCAATCCCAGCAAAACATTGATGCGGGTACGGTGGTGATGTTCAAGGATGTTTTCGAAAGCGTAATCTACACTGAACACAAACCCGGATGCCATGAAGAAAAAGATAATGATAACAAGTATATTTCCGATGGTTCGCCTGATGAGATAAATCAAAAAAATAGCCGACAGCACCAACACCCCGATGATAATCAATTTGTTAAATAAAAGGGTAAGGACGAAGAGTACAATAACAGATACCCCCAAAATAAGTATTCCCCCGGGCAGGCCCTCCCTGTAAAGCACGAAAATAAATGCAGAATAAACCAGGGCTGAACCGGTGTCGTTTTGAAGGAATATCAACCCTGCCGGAATGGCAAGAATAGTTAATGCCTTCAGCACCGACTTGAATTTTTGGAGGTTGATGTTTAACCCGCTCAGGTATTTGGCCATCGCCAGATTGGTGGCAAATTTTGCAAATTCGGCCGGTTGGAGCGAAAAACTTCCAATCTGGAACCACGACCGGGATCCTGCTATCTCTTTTCCGAAAATGAGTACCCCTATCAGTGCACCGATCATTAAAAGGTATATGACGAATGAAAAGTTCGAAAAAAACTTGGCATCTGTTATCAGGATGATCAGTGCCAGAACCACAGAAGTTACGATCCAGAGCATTTGTTTCCCATAGTTTTGCGACAGGTCAACAATACTTTTGTGGCTCTCATCATAAACCGCAGCATAAATGTTCACCCAGCCGGTTAATACCAGCATGATATAGAGCAACACAAGCCACCAGTCGATATTTTTAAGTATGTAGGTTCCTGTTCTCAATTTCCTGAAATTAAATTTGTTTCAAGTATTTTCTTTTCAAACCAGGGTTTTTCAAACTCTCCCAGCAGGTATTTTTCCATCATCAATGTAGCTATGGGTGCCCCAAAGGTTGACCCATACCCCCCATTTTCTACAATAACGGATATGGCAATTTTAGGATTTTCAACCGGAGCAAAGGCTACGAATACCGAATGGTTTTCGCCATGGGGGTTTTGTACGGTACCCGTTTTCCCACACATCGGGAGGGTGTCATTCCTGTACCATCTGGCAGTACCATGATCACTGGCATATACCCGTCGCATGCCTTCAACTACGGGACCGAAAAAAATTGAATCCACCAGTGTACGTTTTTTTTCCAATTGATTGTAGCTGACATTATCACCTTTTCCATAAGCCTTTACAATATGCGGGTCAGAATAGTAACCCCTGTTAGCTATGGCCGCTGTGAAGTTTGCCAGTTGCAGCGGTGTACTCAACAATTCACCCTGACCGATTGACAGTGAACGAATGGTCATCGTCCGCCACACGTTTTTCCCGAAATATTTATCGTAATATTCAGGTAAAGGAACATTGCCCCCCCTTTCGGTGAGGAGATCGGTATTAAACGTCTCCCCCACATTAAAGCTTAGTACATATGACCTCCAGGCCTGGTAGGCTTCCTGTGTTGACTTGTACTTCGGATTATCAATAATACTTTTAAAAACATTCCAGTAATACGGGTTACAGGATTGTTCGATGGATTCAATCAGATCGAGTGGTGAGTAATGGTCGTGGCTACATTTAATGGGAGCTGACTTCAGGCCGGAACACGGAAATTCTGTCCTTTGCGAAATGACACCTTCCTGCAATCCGATCAGGGCCATGATCATTTTAAAAGTTGATCCCGGGGGGTACATGGCCAGCAATGCCCTGTTAAATAATGGCATTAAAGTATCGTTGTAAAGCAGGGTGTAGTTTTTACTTCTGATCCTCCCAATTAATAAATTCGGATCATAGGATGGGCTGGTAATGAGGGCCAATATTTCACCGGTGGCCGGTTCGATGGCGACGATGCTTCCCTTTTTATTTTGCATAAGCAGTTCGCCGTATGCCTGCAGGTCACTGTCGATGGTCAGGTAAAGATCATTCCCGGAAACAGCGGCCGTATCATATCTGCCATCCATATATTTTCCCTTTTCCCGGTTGAATACATCCACCATGGTGATACGTAATCCCTTTTCTCCCCTGATTTCCGGTTCGTATGCTTTTTCAACGCCGCTTTTTCCTATATAATCGCCAAGTGCATAATAGCTGTCATTTTCCAGTTCGTTAGGGTTTACTTCGCCAACATAGCCAAGTACATGAGCAGCTATTTTGGCCGGGTACTTTCGCAGGGTTCGCGACTGTACAAAGAAGCCGGGATATTTGTATAATTTTTCTTCCAGATATCCATATTGTTCTTTTGAAATCTGCTCTTCAAAAATTGATGCTTTGTAAGGTGAGTATTTCCTTGCACGTTCAATGTTACGGATAAATGCCTCTATATCGATCCCAAGCAGGCTGCATAATTCCACCGTGTCGATTTGTTTAACCTGTTTTGGCACCACCATTAAATCATATGCGGCCTCATTATACACCATTAATTTGTTGTTCCGGTCATAAATAAGCCCCCGTGCCGGGTAGCGGGTTACGTAGCGTAACACATTGTTGGCAGCCGAAAGGATGTATCGTTTTTCAACAATCTGAACAAAAAAAAGACGGGCAATAAAAATAATGCCGATCAGGACAACAACGCCAATTATCACCAGTTTACGACTCTCGTATGTTCTATGCTTGATCATGTTTACCCAAACCCTGTTTTGGCAGAAGGGACAAATATACTGCTACCGTTCTAATAACGACGACAAGGGTAACATAATATTTAAAAATCCTGCTGTTAAAACCCACCGGGCATAAACAACAGGATTTTTAGGATACCAGATTTTTCAGCACAAAACTGAGAAAAAACCAATTCGTGGGAACATCCCAACCGGCAAAACAGACAACGCCAATCTATCCCGAAAGCTTTCGGGATCAAAGAAAAAAGTTATCATCGAATTTCGCTAATTAAACGAATTTTAATTCGATGAAAGAAATTAACGGATGACAAAAAACAAATGAATTCTGGAAAAACAAACATCG
>JABMQA010000325.1 GCA_013203545.1 Bacteroidota bacterium | reverse complement strand
TTTTAATCGACAGTTTCAACCATATGCTTTTTTTCTTCTATTAACTCCTTTAAAATATCAGCAAAAATATAGGTTTCATAAAACCGATTTCTGTCTTCGTCAAACTGGGATTATTAATATGAAAATCCGGCATTCGCATATTCTTCAGATTTCTATAAGACTTTCTATAGTAGTTTGGTTTCCTCGCCTTGAATACAGCAGGTTTTTAAAAGGTCAAAATAAACATGGTACCTTCATCGGGCTTGGATCTCACCGCAATGGCGCCCTTATGTAAATGCATGATTTGTCTGGATAAACTTAAACCAATTCCGGAGCCATGCTTTTTTGAGGTGAAAAAGGGCATGAAAATTTTATCCATGATATCGGGTTTGATACCATAACCATTATCCCTGATTTCTATTTTTATTCTGCTGTTATGCTCTGTTGCAATCATCCCGATTTTTGGTTTTTCTTTTGCCTTAACTGCATCAACAGCATTGAGTAATAAGTTAATGATAACCTGGTCGAGTAAATCGGGATCAGCAGTTACCATAAGGCCTTCAGGAATAATCTGATATGAACAGTCGATATGAAGTTCATCAATTTTCGGTTTCAACAATTGCTCGGCATTTTCAAAAACCTGCAATACAGGAATATACCTGAAATTGGGTTTTGGAATCCTGGTAAGGTTGCGATAGATCTCCACAAAATTCAACAGACCGTGACTTCGTTTTTCGATGGTACTTAAAGCGCTGTATATGCTGTCAAGATCCTCCTCATCCAATTCATTAAGCTTCACCAGGTCATCGGACTCATCCAGTAATATTTCCCTCACCGTACCAGCAAGTGACGAAATAGGTGTGATGGAATTCATGATTTCGTGGGTGAGGACCCGGATTAATTTTTGCCAGGATTCGATTTCCTTTTCTTCAAGTTCGTTATGAATATTTTGCAAAGATACCAGGGTATACTCTTCCCCCCTCATCCTGAATTGTGTTGCATTTACGGCAAGTTGAAGTAATTCATCATCAACAAATACCTTTAATAGCATTTTGTCGCCGGCCTTCAACTTCATCAATTGTTCGGGAAGATCTTCCTGTACCTTTTTAAGATCGCCAATCTTTTTAATCGGTTTTATCTTTAAAAGATTTGTAACCGCCTGGTTGTACTGGTCAACTTTTCCATCGCTCTTATATGCAATCATTCCAATACTAACGTGTTGGATTACTGTTAACAGGTAATTTAAATGCTCTTCCTTTTCTGACCTGTACTTTTTAAACTCTTCGATAACATTGTTAAATGCCTGGTTTAATTCTTCAAAACTTTTTCCCAAACCCTGTTCGGTAAACGAACTCGAAAAATCAGCATGCCGGATACTTTGTAAGAAACCCGTAAGTTTTCGGTTGGTTTGTTCAACATACAAAACCAGGGCATATATTTGATAAGCAATCAGAAGTCCTAAGATAAATGCGCTAACTGTGTATTGCGTATTGTTAAAAAGATAAAACAGTAGCAATACCGAGATAACAAGGATAATAACCCGCATTATTACATGCAGTCTGAAACTTTTAAAGACCATATTTTTCGATTCTACGGTACAATGAAGCCCTGGTTAAACCAAGTTCCTTGGCAGCCTTGCTGATATTTCCGCCGTGTTTGTCGATAACCCTTCTTATCAACATACGTTCGGTCTCCTCAAGGTTATAGGTCTCCGGTTCGTTGATCTCGTTAGGGTCGTCAAGCTGCGTGAGGAAAAAGTCCTGTGGCTGAAGCATTGTCGATTCACTCATGATCACGGCACGTTCAACCGAATGTTGAAGTTCCCTGATATTTCCGGGCCAGTGGTGTTTTTCGAGACGCTTTAATGTTGAAGAATTTACCCGCTTCATCGACATTTTGTATTTTTTGCAATAAACCTGTAGAAAATGATCAACCAGCAGGGGGATGTCATCAGTCCTTTCACGTAAGGGTGGTACAAAAATCTCGACAGTGTTGATTCGGTAAAGCAGGTCCTGACGGAATTTATTTTCCTTAACCATCTGGTATAAAGGCATATTTGTGGCGCAAATTAACCGCACATCAATGGGTATCTCTTTATTTGTCCCAAGTCTGACAACTTTCCGGCTTTGTAAAACCGATAATAGTTTTGATTGAAGGCTGAATGACAGGTTACCGATTTCATCCAAAAATATGGTCCCTTTTGATGCAGCTTCAAATCTACCGGCACGATCTTCTTTGGCATCAGTGAATGCACCTTTCTTAAAACCGAAAAGTTCACTTTCGAATAGGCTTTCACTAATTGCACCCAGGTCAACACTGATAAAAACCTCATTTAATCTTTTCGAAGCCTTATGAATTGCCCGGGCAATCAACTCCTTGCCTGTTCCGTTTTCGCCAAGGATTATCACGTTGGCTTCCGTTGCGGCTACTTTATTAACAGTACCCAACACCTGCTGCATTGGTAGTGAACTGCCAATCATATTACCATATGCCTGACCCTGATCTGCAAGTAGAACCCGCTGCTTGCTTTTAAGGTCTTCCAACTCCTTTTTTGAGCTTCTAACTTTCAGGTTTGCTTCGATTGTAGCCAATAATTTTTTATTATCCCAGGGTTTGAGTATAAAATTTGTGGCACCCTCCTTTATTCCCTGAACAGCAAGCTCGATATCGCCATAACCGGTGATAAAAATTACGACAGCAGCCGGATCGATCTCCATGATTTTATTCAACCAGTAAAAACCCTCCTTGCCACTGGTTGCATCCCTCGAGAAATTCATATCCAAAAGAATTACATCGTAATTTTCCGATTTAAGCAGGTTGGGAATATTCTCGGGATTTTTTTCGGTGTGCACTATTTTGATGTGCTGTTTTAGAAATAGTTTCGCCGCCAGTAGCACATCCTGATCGTCATCAACGATTAAAATTTTCGCATCCGCCTTGTCCATATCTTTTGGTATTGATTAGCCTTGAAAAATTGTTTTGACCGGTAAAATTAAAAAACTTTGCTAAAGTAAGAAGAATGTTCGTATGTGTACAAAAAATTGAACGTTATTGGACAAATAAATATTCTGTTAACCAATTAACATTTTCTAACACTTGCTATTCAGTTGCTTAACATTAATGGCATAGTATTCGTAAAACGGTCGCCGTAAATTGAAATGCTATGGATAGAATTATTAAAAAGAAAAAATGGACAGTTAAACGGATCCTGACTATTGTATTTTCATCGGCTTTTGGTCTGTTTATAATTTATCTGCTGTTTTTCAGAGATAAGCAGAGCAGACTATATGTTGACGAGGAGCAACTGGCAATTACCGAAGTAAAACTCGACAGGTTTCAGGAGTTTATACCTGTTGATGGAGTGGTTTACCCGAGAACAACAGTTTATATTGATGCTGTTCAGGGTGGTACAGTAGAGCGGACTTTTGTTGAAGATGGCGCTATTCTAAAAAAGGGCGATTCGATACTAAAGCTTGTTAACGCTGATATGGAGTTGAGGTATATGGATCAGGAAACCAGGATGTATGATGCCATCAATAACCTTCAGAATTCAAGGGTTAACCTTGAAAGAAGCAAGTACACCCGGCAGCTTGATATTGTTAATTTAATGGCTCAGATCGACAGGGTCAAACTTGATTTTGACAGGAAAAAGCAATTGTATCGTGATAAGTTTATCTCGGATAAAGAGTTTGAGGATGCCGCAAGGGATAACGATCTTACCATGAAGCAACTTAAAATCTCACTCGAACTGCAACGTCTCGACTCGGTTTCGATGGTTGATCAAACCCGCCAGATAGACAACTCTATCGCCAGGATGCACAACAACCTCTCTTTGCTTAACCGAAACCTTCAGAACCTGGTCATTAAATCGCCCTCGCCTGGAAAGCTTTCTTCCTTCAGCGTCGAGATCGGTGAAACCAAATCGGCAGGGGAGCACCTTGGACAAATTGATGTAATGAAAGATGGGTTCAAATTGCGGACCCCCATCGATGAAAGATATATTTCTACGGTGCATATCGGGCAGGAGGCTGAGTTTGATTTTGCAGGCAAAACTTACCAGCTGGAGATCATGAAAATTTATACCGATGTTACAAACGGATCTTTCCAGGTTGACCTGCAGTTTACAGGTGAAGAACCAAAGGGAATTAAGCGTGGACAAACAGTTCAGCTTCGGTTAAAGTTCAGCAGTCCCAGGGATGCCATTATTGTTAAGCGTGGTGGTTTTTTCCAGGAAACAGGTGGCAACTGGATTTATGTTGTGGATGCATCGGGCGATTTTGCCATAAAACGGAATATCCGTCTTGGCCGTCAAAACACAAATTACTATGAAGTAATGGAGGGATTGGAACCCGGTGAATCTGTTATTATTTCATCATACGATGCCTTTGGATCAAAAGATAAACTTGTTTTTAGATAATTGCACTTTATTTATTAACCCTGCCTCCATGAAGAGCGGTATCAACATATTTGTATTTGCCTTATTGATAAGTTTTAGCCCGGTGTTAATTGCCGGTCAGCCCGATACCAATGGGACACTTCAGGGATATTGGCTTGAATATGAAGGCGGGGGTTTTTCTTTTACAAGTTTATTTGTTTTTGAACCTTCCGACCAGGGTAATATTGATGGGAAGGTTTACTTTTTTCATGATGAGGCCTCTACAAAAGAATTTTCACTCGGAAGGATAAAATGCACCGGGGATAGCTTGTGCTTCATCATTTCGGGAAGTGCAATTTATTTTTCAGGTATCATTGATAAAAAAGGAATGAGTGTAAGGGGTTCTTTTATACTTGATGATGGAACTGTGGTGCCTGTTCTACATAAAAAAATTGATCCCGATAATTATTCAACCTTTCCTGATGTGCAAAAGTGTT
>JABMQA010000324.1 GCA_013203545.1 Bacteroidota bacterium | reverse complement strand
TGGTTGACCAACCTGAAGATCCGGCAGAAGATGAATGTTATCACCATCATCGCACTATTATCAATTGTCCTCATGGGATTATCCGCCAATTATTTTTTCCGTACGGCAAAGGTTTTGTCGATAATAATCAATGCTGAACGGATACATACACTGGATTTCCAATTGGGCATAGAAGAGTTTTACAAATATCTTCAAACCGGTGATACGGTTCATATTGAAGCCTGTTTTGAAAGCATCGACAGGGCCAATAAAATGGCCGGCACTTTTGGCCGGTCAGAAATTCTGGCGCAAACAAAATCAAACCGTGAGTTCAGCGAGATTTTATTTGATGCTGTGGGAGTGGCCATGGATGATGATTTTTCCAACGCCAGGCTTATGGTCAACAGGGTGAAGCTACTCCTGGCTATGAACAACAAGGAACTTAAGGAAAGTGTGTATCTGGCTGCGCTTGGGGCTGAAAAGGGAGAGCGGATCAAGGAAATTATTTCGGACTATGCGGTGAGCCCAACCAACGCTGAGATGGAGGAACTCAAGATCGCTATTGATGACATACATGATTATTATGAACGTTTTGCCACCTCCATTAGTCAAATCAATCAATTTGCTAATTCACTGTTGATATGGGGGATCATATTGATTACCTTCATTCTGGGAGCAATTACAGTATTGTTGTCCATCTCGATTTCACGAATTATTTCAGGCTCTGTATTTCTTTTGGTTGATAATTTTAAAGAGATGGTAAAGGGTAATATTGACGAGGATATTCAGGTGACATCACATGATGAACTTGGAATACTTGCCGGATCTTTTGATACCATGCAAAGGGGCCTTAGGGAGGTGGTTGATAAAATGCAAAAAATTGTTGATGGCGATTACGAGGTGTCGCTTGAGCCAAAGTCGGATCAGGACCGGCTTTCGATGGCCTTAAACAAAATGACCCTTGCCTTGCGTGATACTTCTACCGAAAATATTGCACAGAACTGGGTGAAATCAGGTCAGAATACCCTGAACGAAAAAATGCGCGGCGACAAGGATTTACAGGAACTTACCACTGAGGTCATTACCTTTTTAGCTGAATACCTTCAGGCGCAGGTTGGAACCATTTATTTGCTTGATGATGAAGGAAAATCACTCAACCTGTTCGGTAGCTATGCCTTCACCAAGCGTAAAAAACTCAACGAGAGCTTTGAGATGGGTGAAGGACTTGTTGGTCAGGCAGCATTTGGCCGTCAAACCATATCCCTTACCCAGTTACCTGATGATTACACCAGGATTACCTCCTCAACCGGTGATATGATCCCCCACAATGTGGTGGTGCAACCATTGATTTACAACAAAAACCTTATCGGGGTTATTGAGTTGGCTTCCAAAGATGTACTTGATGACAATATGCTGGATTTTATCAAGCTGGTTTCCGAGAACATTGCCATCAGTATCAACTCCTCCAGGTCGCGCGATAAACTTAACGAATTGCTTCAGCAAACCCAACAGCAGGCCGAAGAGCTACAAACACAGCAGGAAGAGCTCAGGGTTTCCAACGAGGAACTGGAAGAACAAACCAAGGCCTTAAAAGAAAGTGAAAGGGAATTGCAGGCCCAACAGGAAGAACTGCGAGTTACAAATGAAGAGTTGGAAGAAAAAACACATTCGCTTGAAACGCAGAAAAGAGAGATTGGTGCAAAAAACCTGGATCTGATGGATCTGAAAGATTCCCTGGAGCAAAAAGCCGAAGAACTGGAAATTACAGGTAAATATAAATCAGAGTTTCTCGCCAACATGTCCCACGAACTTCGAACGCCACTTAACAGCCTTTTGATATTATCGAAAAACCTTGGACAAAACAAGAAAGGCAATCTCACTGAAGATCAGCTTGAGTCGGTTGAAATCATCCGGAAAAGCGGCAATGATCTGTTGAATCTGATTAATGAAATCCTTGATCTGTCGAAAATTGAATCGGGGAAGATGAGCATTAATATTGAGAAAATTAGGTTTGCTGACATCGCCAATAATGTACAGCGGAATTTTGGTCATATGATTGAGGAAAAGGGATTGGATTTAATTGTTAATGTTTCACCCGATATGCCTGATGTTATCGAGACGGATATCATCCGAATTGAACAGGTGATCAAGAATCTGGTTTCGAATGCCATTAAGTTTACTACACAGGGTTCCATCAGCGTTGATTTTAATCCGGCACCTTCAAATCACCGTTACCACAGAACCGATATCGTTCCGTCCGACTTTTTTGCACTTTCGGTGAGCGATACCGGCATCGGAATCCCACAGGAAAAGCAATTGGTCATATTTGAAGCTTTTCAGCAGGCCAATGGGAGCACTTCGCGGAATTATGGCGGGACCGGGCTCGGGCTTTCTATTTCGAAGGAAATCGCAAAGATATTCGGAGGTGAAATTCAATTGGTCAGTGAAGCAGGACAAGGATCAACTTTCACTTTGTTTCTGCCTTATAAATATGGTTCTAAAAGTATTGAAACCAGGAGAAAACCTTCTCCGCCCATCCAACATCAGAAACCGGCATTTCCGGGTAATCCCCTATCTGGCATACAATCACAGAAAGTTGTTGAGTCACAGATCAAATCAATTGATGACGACCGCGGGTCACTTGATAGGGATGACAAGGTAATCCTGGTAGTGGAAGATGATATGAATTTTGCGCAGGTGCTCAGGGTACAATGCCACGATAAAGGATTTAAATTTTTACATGCTGCCACGGGAGAATCGGGTTTGGTTTCTGCTGAGAAGTTTCTTCCGGATGCGATAATCCTTGACATAAAGTTGCCCGGTATGGATGGGATTGCTGTATTGGATAGAATTAAGGATAATCCGAAGATAAGGCATATTCCCGTTCACGTGATGTCGGCATTGGAAGAGACCATAGATGTGTTTAAGAAAGGGGCCATCGGGTATTTAACAAAGCCCATCAATAATGACCAGATGGATGAAGCATTTAATAAACTTGAGGATATGATCGACCGGAAGGTAAAGGATCTGCTAATCATTGAGGATGAAGATGCCATGCGCTTACAGATCATCGAAATAATCGGGCATGAGGATGTGGAACCGGTTGGTGCGGCATCAGCCGGCGAAGCCCTGGAATTACTCAATAAGAAAAAATTTGATTGTATTGTTATGGATCTTGGCCTGCCGGATATGTCAGGATTTGAATTGTTGAAACGAATCAATGAAAATAAGAACATTGAGGTTCCCCCGGTAATCATTTATACAGGTAAAGAGCTGACCCGTGAAGAGAACAATGAACTGAAAAAATATGCCGAATCCATCATTATCAAGGGTATAAAATCAGATGAGCGTTTGCTTGACGAAACTGCACTGTTTCTTCACCGGGTGGTTGACCATCTGCCAAAACGAAAGCAGGATATCATTTCCACATTACACGACAAGGATGCGGTTTTTCGTGGTAAAAAAGTGCTGCTGGTTGATGATGACATGAGAAATGTTTTTGCATTGTCGAAGGTATTGGATGAAAAAGGTATGGAAATCGTTGAGGCAGAGAACGGAAAGGTGGCCATTGATAAACTTGAAAAAGACGGTAATATTGATATTGTGTTGATGGATATAATGATGCCGGTAATGGACGGGTATGAAGCAATGCGTCAGATCAGAAACAAACCTGAATTTAAATCATTGCCCATCATTGCCTTAACAGCAAAAGCGATGAAGGATGACCATGAAAAATGTATTGCATCCGGAGCAAGTGATTATCTGACAAAACCCATAGATATCGAAAAACTGGTATCTTTGATGAATGTTTGGCTGTACCGTTAAAGAAGTTATTAACCAACAATGGAAGCGAATTGAAACCTAAAATACTCATAGTTGACGACCGCATCGAAAACCTGATAGCACTGGAGAAACTGTTGGAAGACCTGGATGTGGAATTTGTAAGGGCCTTTTCGGGCAACGAAGGATTGGTGCAATCACTCAAGCATGATTATATGCTGGCCATTGTGGATGTTCAAATGCCAGGTATGGATGGGTTTGAAATGGTGTCTATCATGCACGAAAGCAGAAAAACAAGGTATATTCCGGTAGTATTTATTTCGGCCATTTACCGTAAAACCGATCATATGGTACGGGGAATCGAAAGCGGCGCCATCGACTTTATCTCCAAACCAATCAACGATGACATCCTGCATGGAAAGGTAAAAATTTTCCTCGAGATGTACCATCAGAAAAAGGAACGCGAAAATCTGATCAAACAGTTGGAGGCAACCCGTGAAAGACTGGAGGTGGAAAAAGCCAGGGCTGAGAATGCCACACGCGCCAAGTCCATGTTCCTGGCAAGTATGAGTCACGAGATCAGAACACCGTTGAACGGGATTGTAGGAATGATTGACATCCTTAAATACACGCGAAATTTCGATAAATTCGATGAATACCTGGAAATCATCGAAATTTCCGCGGACAATCTTCTCACCATCATTAATGATATCCTTGACTTTTCAAAAATCGAATCCGACCAGATCGAGCTCGAAAACATTCAGTTCAACATCAGGAACGAGGTTGCTACTGTTGTAAAATTGCTTGGGCTGAAAGCCTCGGGAAACGGGCTTGATTTTACCACGGGTATTGATGAAGCCGTTCCGGATGTAATAGTTGGTGACCCTGTACGTTTTAAACAAATTTTAATAAATCTGGTCAATAATGCCATCAAGTTTACGGAGAAGGGATTTGTTAAAGTACACATTGAAAGGCTCTCACATACTAAGGAAAACATCCTTTTAATTTGTAGGGTGATAGATTCCGGGATTGGGATTTCTGACGATGGGAAAACAAGGCTATTCAAGGAGTTTTCACAAACTGATAAATCTACAACCCGGAGGTATGGTGGTACCGGGCTCGGGCTTGCAATTTCCAAAAAGCTCACCGAAATGATGAAGGGGGAAATGGGTGTTGAAAGTGAGATGGGTAAGGGATCTGAATTTTGGTTCCGGATAGAACTTGGGCTGGTGCATGATGGTGAAATAAGCATTGTTCCCGCCCGGAAGCAAATTAAGCTGGCATCTAAGGCATTAAATATTTTATTGGTAGATGACAATGCCATCAACCGTAAGGTTGCACTATTCAACCTTCAAAAACTTGGTCACCGTGTTGAATCCGCTGAAAATGGACTGGAGGCTGTAGAAAAATTTACGGCAGGTCAGTTTGATGTGGTCCTGATGGACATCATGATGCCTGTAATGGATGGATATGATGCCACCCGTGAGATAAGAAGGCAGGAAGACGAAAGGCAATTTCCAAAAAAAGCACGGATTATTGCAATGACTGCAAACGCCGAAAAGGGTGAAATGGATAAATGCATCGATTTAGGGATGGATGATTATATCTGTAAGCCATTTAGGCCTGATGATCTGGAGGAAAAGTTGAATGTACCGGTATATTAAGTACCTTATCATTTTGATAAAGGCTATAAAATACAAATTGTAGTTCATCCATTTTCGTAATAAAGTGAAATATTAAAAAACTTCTCATACCTTAGCAGGCAATTGGGAAATCGGAAATTGAAGTTTTGTGGATCGGGTTTCTTGATATTTTAAGTTGTATTGAGTTTGAAGATTTGGAATTTTCGCATAAACATTTTTTGAAATGAAAGTAGAAAACGTTAAAATCTCAACTGTTTTGTATGCCCTGGTTTTCCTGATAGCAATAATTATGGGCGTTACAGCAGTATTGACCATCAGAAGCCTTGGTGAAATTAATCAGGGTACCAAAACGATGTTTGATGACAGGGTTGTGCCGCTCCAGCGTTTAAAAATAGTTTCTGATCGTCTTGTAATTGATATCGTAAATACAACCTATGATATGAACCACAACACACTTGAATGGGGTAAGGGTAGCAGGTTTATCGAAGAAGCGCTTGCGGATATCAGGATAAACTGGGACGCTTATCTTGCAATAGAATCCGAAGGGCAGGAATTGGACCTAAGAGATGATGCGATGGTATTGCAGAAAAATGCCGTAAAAGCTGTCGAAGATTTGTTAAAAATTGCAGTTGAAAAAAATGAATCCAGCGCAGCACAACTTGATTATTTTATCGGAAACCATCTTTATATCAACATAGACCCCTTTATTGAGCAAATAAAAAAGCTCATGAACATTCAGCTAACGCTTGCACACAGGGTTTATGATGAATCAGAAGCCACTTACCAAAGATCTTTTATAATCCTGATTATATCATTTTCGTTGGGGATATTCATTATGCTGTTGGCTTCTTTGCACATAATCAAGACAGTGAGCCGGTCGCTGGGATACGCCAACTCGGTTATTGACAAGGTAGCAAATGGTAATCTGAATGTGAAAATTACAAGGGTCGGTAAAGACGAAATCGGTGTGTTGTTAGGCAACATTCGTAATATGCTGGATAAATTCAGGGATGTAATTTCTTTTATTACGGAAAGTGCCGGCAATGTTGCGCAGGCAAGTCATCATCTCAATATTGCTGCCCGACAAATTTCGCAGGGCGCTTCGGAGCAGGCTTCTGCCATAGAAGAAATATCGGCATCCGTTGAAGAGATGTCCTCAAATATTCAGCAGAATTTGCATAATGCTAAAAAGTCGGAGCAGATATCGTCAAAAGCGGCAGCAGAAATATCAAAAGTTGAGCAATCATCATCTGAAAGCCTTGAGAAAATTAAGGAGATCGCACAAAAGATTACCGTTATTGGCTCCATCTCTTTTCAAACACATATATTGGCTTTAAATGCCGCAATTGAAGCTGCAAGGGCCGGAATTCACGGTAGGGGTTTCGGGGTAGTAGCTTCCGAGGTTGGTAAGCTGGCTGATCGAAGTAAAACCGCAGCCACCGAAATTGATCAACTGGCACAGAATAGTGTATCTACAACTGAAAACGCAGTTAAGTCCATGAAAGCAATCGTACCCGACATCATATCCACATCACGGTTTGTTCAGGAAATTACTGCTGCAAACAACGAACAAAGTATCGGGACCGATCAAATTAACAATGGTGTGCAACAGTTGAACCAGGTTACCCAGCATAATGCAGCTTCGGCTGAGGAATTATCGTCGAGCGCAAATATTTTGGCAAAACAGGCAGATGAGTTGATGAGCATGATCTCCTTTTTTGAGGTTGACACCGTATCGGTGAGCAGACAATTACCGGATTTACTTAATTGATTATTCCGGAATATGAAAGTGTAATGAATCAGGGCAAATCCGGAGCAGATGAATTGATCTATAAACTGGGTGATAAACCACCGCTAACCGAATCGCTCTTTGCAGCCCTTCAACATCTGCTGGCCATTTTTGTTCCCATTATGACCCCTGCCTTGATTATTTGCAGTGCCCTGAACCTCGACCTGGAAACCACCTCACATCTTGTTAGCCTGTCGTTGTTGATCAGTGGGATTTCTACGTTTATTCAGGTTAAGAAATTCGGGCCGGTTGGGACAGGATTATTAAGCATCCAGGGTACCAGCTTCTCCTTTATCGATCCTTTAATTGCCGCCGGCCAGATTGGTGGTATGTCGTTAATTTTTGGGATTTGCCTTGCTGGTTCACCCATCGAAATGATCATAAGCCGGTTTATCACCACAGTAAAAAAAGTGATAACACCTGTGGTTAGCGGATCTGTTGTGGTGCTCATCGGGCTCACATTGGTCAGGGCCAGCGTTGTTGAATTCGGAGGGGGGCAACAATCAATTGCTGAAGGTACATTTGGCTCAATTGAGAACCTGGTGCTTGGTCTCTTGGTTCTTTTTACAATCGTGATATTGAACCGCTCAGGGAATAGGTTTTTAAGGATGGGATCCATCATATTGGGATTGGCCACCGGATATTTTATTGCGACGATAACCGGCATAACGGATTTGAACTTTCCGGCGAATACAGCGGTCATAACAATCCCAACCCCATTGAAATATGGCCTGAATTTTAGTTTTTCTTCCTTCATCCCTGTAGCGCTTATTTATCTTATGACCGCCCTGGAATCGATGGGTGATATAACTGCAACTTCTCTTGTGTCGGATGAGCCTGTTGAGGGAGAGCTTTATGTAAAACGGATTTCCGGCGGTGTAATGGGCGACGGCTTTAACTCGATGCTTGCCTCCATATTCAATTCGTTTCCAAATACAACCTTCAGTCAGAATAACGGGGTGATACAGCTCACCGGTATTGCAAGCCGTTATGTGGGATATTATATTTCTGCTTTCCTTGTGATACTTGGTTTGTTCCCGTTTGTTGGCAGCTTTTTCTCGCTGATGCCATCTCCAATACTCGGAGGAGCTACCCTGCTGATGTTCGGTACTGTAACTGCTGCCGGTATCAAGGTAATCCACCAATCCGCCATGAACAGATACGATTTCCTGGTGATTGCAGTTGCACTTTCTGCAGGATTAGGTGTTGAGCTGGTGCCCGAAATCCTTAACCACCTTCCGGAAATCCTGCAGCAAACCTTTAAGTCGGGGATAACAACCGGTGGGGTATTTGCCATTATAACCCAGTTGATTGTTGGAATGGGGAAAAGCACTGCTGTTTAACAATTTGTTCGCTGGCGCCCCATTTTCCTATGGCCGGACAAGTATAACGAATGTTACATAGAACCTATGCACGCGTTAGACTTGTACGACTATTGGCGGAAACACGTGCAATCTTTGTTTAACCTTTTATCTAAATAATTTCAACATTTTGGGGTTGTTGCTTGTTATGTAAAGCAGCAAATTGCTATGATCATCAACTTGAATTTGATTCTTGCCAACCGGTTATACCATCATTTTTGGAAAAAACGTAGCTTTTCATCAATTTTATGCCTTTCAAAAGCATCAAAATAAATCAGGAGATGAGTGAACAAAATATGACATACAAAGAGTTACAGGAAAAAATAGCTCAACTTGAAAAAGCTTTAATTGAAAACGAAAAGCAATTCGAAGAAGGGTTAATAGAAGAAAAAATTTCAGCGACCAAAATAAAGGAAAATGAGAGACTATTGGAAGAAGTAGGCGCTATTGCACACATCGGTGGCTGGGAAATGGATATGATCACCAGAACGGGCAAATGGACAAAAGGCACCTACGATATTGTCGAGATTCCCTATGGAGATCCTGTACCCGGACCTGATGAACATGTTGATTACTATTTGCCTCAGTACCAGGATATGATTAAAACAAAAATGATTGATCTGATTGAAAATGGCTGCGAACTGGAATTTGAAGCGGAAGCGATTACTGCCAAAGGGAATATCAAGTGGTTCAAAGCTCATGGGCGCAGGGTTATGCAGGATGGGAAATGCATAAAAATCTATGGTACATTACAGGATATTACTGAACGAAAACAAGCAGAAGAAACACTAAAGAAAAACAAAAATATACTGGAAAAAATCGCAGATAATTATCCGAACTCTTATGTTTCAATTATTGAAATGGATCTTACTTGTGGATACACATCCGGACAGGAATTCATCAAGCAGGGATTGGATCCAAAGACATTTATCGGTTTATCTTTGAAAGATGTGTTTGGTGAATATGAACCAGTTATTAAAGAACGCTATCTAAATACTTTCGCAGGGGAGGAACAAAATTTTGAACTTTTTCTAAATAACCAGCACCAATTGTACAAAACTGTTCCATTACAAAATGAAAAAGGTGAAATCGATAAGATTCTCGCAGTTGTTGAGAATGTAACCAAACGAAAACTATCTGAAGAAGCGTTGCGCAGCAGCCAAACCTTCAACGAAACACTGCTCAACACATCACCTGATATCATTTACATTTACTACATCATCGAATATAAAAATGTTTACAGCAATGTAGGAATAACGAAGGTTTTGGGATATACCCTAGAGGAAGTTCAGGGAATGGGAGAAACCCTTTTATCTATTTTGATGCATCCGGATGATTTCGATATCTACCTGAAGGAAACATATCCCCGCTATCAGAACCTTGCAGATGGTGAAATGATCACGCATGAATACAGAATGAAACATAAAGACGGATCATGGCATTGGCTCTATTGCAGGGAATCTGTCTTTCTTCGGGATACTGAGGGTTCAGCCAAGCATATTTTTGGCCTGGTTAGCGATGTAACTGAAAGTAAGCTGGCAGAAGCCGGGTTACTGGAAGCCAAAGAAACAGCTGAACGCTATCTCGATATGGCCGGTAGTATGATCCTTTCCCTAAACCCGCAAGGTGAGATATCGATGATCAACCAGGCAGGATTGGATATCCTGGAATATTCGCGAGCAGAATTGATAGGAAAAAACTGGTTTGATACCTGTATCCCGAAAGACATCAATGAGCAGATAAAAATGTTTTTTGCCAGGATTATCATGGGTGAAATCGAGTCGCTGGATCATTATGAAAATAATGTAGTCACCAAATCCGGAAAGCTTAAAATGATCTCCTGGTATAGCACAATCCTAAGGGATGAAAATAATGAAGTTGTTACGATACTTAGTTCCGGGCAGGATGTTACGGATATTCGAAAAGCTCAGGTGAAATTACAGGAAAGCCAGAACAGGTATAAGAATTTCATTACCAATAGCAGTGAAGGAATTTACAGGATAGAAATGAAAGAACCTGTACCGATCGGTCTTCCGGAAGAAGAGTTGGTAAAAACGCTCAATGAAAATTCTATTGTTGCTGAAATTAACATTGCACTGGCAGAAATGTATGGTTTAAAAATTGAAGACATGATCGGAAAACCTGTTGTTGATTTTGCCCCCAATTACGGCGAAAGGGCTTCACTCGTTATCCAAAATGAAGATCATCACGTGCGGGACAAACTGGCAACGGACATTGATAAAACTGGCAACAGCGTATATCTTTCCGAAACCTATCACGGTGAAATCGAAGATGGGAAATTGATCCGCATCTGGGGGGTTCAGAGAAATATTACGGAACGCAAACTAATTGAGGATAAACTTAAAGATTCAGAAAACAGATATTTTAACCTTTTCGAAAACTCCGTCGAATTCCTTTTTACCATTGATTTAGTGGGTAATTTTACTGATGTGAACAAAGCAGCAGAAGTTCTGACCGGTTATTCAAAATCTGAATTACTAAAGATGAACTTCAAGGACTATACGTCCAAAAAGGATCATAGAAGACTTTTTTTTACGCTCTCCAATGTTTATAAAACAGGAAAGCCTGTTCAAAACTTTCCCGTGGAGGCGGAGATGAAAAACAAATCAAAAAAGTATTTTGAAACAAGTTTCACGCTTTTGAAGAAAGGTGAGCAGGTTATTGGTTTCCAAGGTACTTCGAAGGATGTTACAGAGCGCAACCAGATCCAGGAAAACCTTGTCAAAGCCAAAGAGCGCGCCGAAGAATCCGACCGCCTCAAGTCTGCTTTCCTGGCCAATATGAGCCACGAGATCCGTACGCCGATGAACGGCATCCTGGGTTTTGCCGACCTGCTGAAAGAGCCGGGCCTCACCAGCAATCAGCAGAAAAAATACATTGGTATCATCGAAAAAAGTGGCGAGCGCATGTTAAACACCATCAACGACCTGATCGATATTTCAAAGATCGAAGCCGGGCAGGTGGAAATCACCCATTCAGCAACAAACATCAATGAGCACATCGATTATTTCTATACCTTCTTTAAACCGGAGGCCCGGCAAAAGAACATAGCTTTTTCTTTATCAAAAGCACTGTCCGATCAGGAAGCCATCATCCAAACCGACAGGGAAAAACTATATGCCATTCTCACCAATCTTATTAAAAATGCCATCAAATACACGCATGAAGGCAGCATCGAATTTGGCTATTTTGTTGTACAGACGCACGGCCATGCGTCTCAACAAAATACCGGCCGTGCGTCTCTACAATC
>JABMQA010000323.1 GCA_013203545.1 Bacteroidota bacterium | reverse complement strand
GTATTTCACCAAACGGCCATCCTCCTGAGTTTGATTATGATGTAACTATTGAATATTCCATCAAAAAATGAAGAAAGGAAAAAACTATGATCCGGTCCTATCTATTTTATTTTGTAGCAGCAGGCGTTTTAGTGTTTCTCGTTTTTGCCTCACTTCACTATAAAGGTGGTGGAGATGCCATGGTTGCACAGGTTGAAAGCCAGATGATGGCCATCAGTTACCAGAAGCCGGTACTTATCAGAAAAATTTATGTCTCTCCCGGCCAGGTGGTGGATTCGGGGGATCTTTTGATTGAAGTTGAAAGACCGGACCTGGCACTGGACCTTGATAAAAAGCTCAGTGAGAAAAACCAGTTTGAGAGAAGGATAGATGAAGCAAGGACGCATTATCATAATTCGCTAAAAATATTGCAGGCTGATTATGAAAGAAAGGTTAGTAAGTTAATGACGGACAAAGATGAACTGGAATATAACCTGCACATGAGCCATGAGAGGGAAAAGAAAATGGATGGTCTTTCCTCGCTTTCTTTCACTTCCAACGATACCCTAACGTTAAAACGCATTCAACTGATCAGTAGCCAGCTGGAAAGTTATACAAATGCGCTGGAAATCGAGAAACTTCAATTGCTCAAAACTTTGCAATACGACACTTCACACTACCATTCCGAATTGGTGATCATTGATAAAGAAATTGATGAATTGGAGAATGAAAGCATGAAATTGATCCAGCGGGCTGAAAAGTCAGGTACGATCGGCAACCTGTTTGTACAGCTCAACGAACTGGTTCCGCCCTATAAAACCCTTTTGTCAGTGTACGATCTGAACCCCAATTTAATCAAGGCCTTTATTCATGAACGGCTTGTAAAGGATTTGCATATCGGTTCAAAGGTGAAGGTTGAATCTGTTCATAAAAAATATTTCATCGAGGGTGAGATTGTGGAAATCGGATCGAGGATCACATCATATCCGGATAAAATCAATCCTCTGGTAAAACAAAAGAGTTATGGTCAGGAAATCTTTATTAACATCCCGGATGAAAATAATTTCCTTAACGGCGAAAAGGTCTATGTATATGTGGTTGATAATGAAAATTAAAATAATAGCAATCCTGCTGATATTTTCAGGTTTTTCGGCTACTGCCCAGTTTAGAATTGAAGATTATTTGTCGGCTCCTTTTCAAAGTGCTGAAATAAAAGGTCTTGCAAAACAACTGGAGTTTATTAACAATGAATCATTCCGGTCACCACTGTTCCGAGATGCTGAAGTGCGTTTGCGTACGGATGATTTAAACCTTTCCCTGGATGATATTCGTTTGCGTCTCGGATTTTTAAATCCCATGGAACAAAAGGCAAACAGGGCTTTTGAAAATACCCAGACCGAATACCTCCGGATAAAGTATAAATTTGAAAGCAACCAGATATTGGCCAATCGATACAAACAACTGATCAGGCATTTCTATTTAAGCAGGTATGATGAAATGCTTGGCGAAGAAGTGAATCAGCTATCGATTGCCTATGAGCAAATGCATTTAAAAAAAGTGAGCTATAAGGACTGGGTTGAAACGGATGAACGGATCTTAAAAAAAGAACTCAAGCGGCAGGATATCAATACATCCATCGAAATGCTGGAGTATTTAATCGGAGAAATTCTTCATATCAATGACACCATTAAATGGGATGATTTTGAATTCATTTCAGTCCTGAAAATGCAGAAAGTTCTTTTGCCCGATACGACCATAATGTCAAACGAAGTGGAATTGGCACTAAAATCATTCGAACTGGAGCAGATGGCATATAATGTGGAAAAAGCCGAAAGCCGGAGTAATATCGGGTACATTCAGGCAGAATACGATTTGGGGGGCAATAAGGATTTCAACAAAAATCTTGGTTTCCAACTGGGCATAAGCCTGCCTCTTTTCAATCCGGATAAGCCTAAACTGCAACGGAAAAAACTTGAATTGCTGGAGGAGGAATATAAAATTATGGAAGTAAAAAATGAAACTTCACTTGATGAATTCAAGTTGAATAATAATTTTCGTAAGCACACCTGGAAATATCAACAGGTTGCCAAGCGCTTATCTGATCTGGAATTATTAGCTAAGGATATTACCTACGATAATATGGAAGAATTTCTCGCTTTGATAAAATATTACGGAAACCTGAAAATCCTGCAACATGAGATTTACCTCGACTGCCTGAACACCTACATCGAAATTCTGGCGCTGTCAGGCCGCCTGTCGCAGGTTCCTTTTGTTAATTATATTTCTGAAGACCTATCTACGTTTTCCTTCGAATAACTTCATACGCTTTGTTTTTCTACTGCAAAGGTGCTAGATTTTTTCAGCACAAAACTGAAAATAAACTTCTTCTTGGGAACATCCCAACCGTCAAAAAAGACAACGTCAATCCATCCCGAAAGCTTTCGGGAT
>JABMQA010000322.1 GCA_013203545.1 Bacteroidota bacterium | reverse complement strand
CAGCGCCCTACTGGTTCCCAAAGCCGTGTTACCATTGCGACAACCCATTGTGCGTAAGTGTTTGCCCGGTTGGTGCCACCTATAAACGTTCGGATGGAATTGTCCTGGTAGACAATGACAGATGCATCGGATGCAAGTTTTGTATGACGGGATGCCCCTATTCAGCACGTGTGTTTGCCTGGAACGATTATGAAGAATACGACTCCGATATTCAGTATAATCCCGAATCATCGGTTCCCGGACAGGAGGGCACGGTATCGAAATGTGTGTTTTGCGCCGACCGCCTGGCAGAAAACAAACTACCATATTGCGTTGAAGCCTGCCCGATGGGTGTGATATATTTTGGTGATGTGGATGAGGATGCCGTAACAAATGGCGCTGAAACGGTTCAATTCAGCCAGTTGATTAAAGACCGGAGTGGTTATCGGTACCTCGAAAATCTTGGAACCCGCCCGAGTGTTTACTACCTGCCACCGGTCAACCGCCAGTTCGATATTGAGCGTGGATTTAAAGGCCTGGACGAAGAAATTAAAGAGCGATACAAAGATACACCTTACCTTAAAGATCGGAGCTAATCATGGAAACAGGAACAAACAATTATACAAGTACCCTGTCTGAATTTAAACATCAGATAGAACGGCCCGGCAAAACAACATGGGTTTGGATGATATTTCTGGTCATCCTGATATTACTTGGAATATTTGCCCTGGTTGCCCAGATAACGCATGGACACATAATTACAGGGATGCGTGACAATGTGGTATGGGGTATTTATATCGTTAATTTCATCTTTTTCATGGGCGTTAGTTATGCCGGTGCGTTAATTTCAGGGGGACTGCAATTATTCAGAACACCCTGGAGAAAGCCCGTGATCAGGATGGCTGAATTTATTACCATTATTTCGCTGTTGATAGGCCCACTGTATATTTTATTATGTATTGGCCGTCTCGACAGGCTGCCCTACCTTGTTCTGTTTGGCAGGATTCAGTCACCGATTACCTGGGACGTTATCGCCATTTCCACCGATATTTTTGGGTGCATCATTTACCTGTACCTTTCAATATTGCGCGATATTGCCCGTATTCGTGATTTCGAAAATCTGAAAATGGCGAAATGGCGAAAAAATTTGTACAAAGTTTTGGCGCTTGGTTACGTCGGTGCACCTGAGCAACAGAAAAGGCTAAACAGGGCAAGCGATATCATGGCAGCAATGGTAATGGCCATCGCAATTATCGTTTATTCAGTACTGGCCTGGATCTTTAGTGTAACATTACAGCCTGGCTGGCACAGCACTATTTTTGGCCCCTACTTCGTAATTGCTGCTGTATTTTCAGGTACCGGTGTGCTCATTATTGTGATGTGGATTTACCGTAAACTTTATCACCTCGAGGCGTATATTACCCAGAAGCATTTTGTGAATGTAGGGGTAGTCATGCTGGTCCTGGCCGCTTTTTTCGGCTATTTTACCTTTAGCGAATACCTTACAAAATGGTATGGCTCAGAAAAAAATGACGAGCTGCTCATTCAAATTCTATTCAACCGGTACTATTGGCTATTTGTGCTATCAAACTATTTAGGGGTTTTGATGCCACTCATCGTTATCGGAATTCCGCAATTCAGAAAAATTAATATAATTACGATAACTGCCGTGGTGGTCGTTCTTGCCCTTTGGGTCAACAGGTACCTTATCGTTGTTCCAACGCTGGAGTCACCCTACCTGCCTGTTCAGGATTCGCGGGCCGATTGGATTCACTACAGTGGAACCTGGGTAGAGTGGGTATTGACAATTGGTGGTATGGGTTCATTCTGCCTGTTGTTTACCCTGTTTTCACGATTCATTCCAATCGTCGAACTCTCATCACCTAAAACAACCGATATTGAAGAATAAAACGCTTCATCTTTGTTCGTAATAATTCATAATAGCACTTTAATAATCAGGATTATGGAGACATTAAGCAAATATACCGCAAAAAGAAGTTTGTTAGCAACCTTTCTGATAATAGCAATTGCGCTATTAAATTTTAATTGCCTGGCAGATGAAAAAAGCTATGTTTCGATGGAATTGTCAACATGGAAATATACCGACAATCTCAGGGATTTTACAGCACTATTACTGGCTGAAACCGAAGATGGCGAAGAGGCACTGGCAGAAGCGCCGGTAAATTTTTTTGTTATTGGTGATAATGGGCCTGTGCAGATTGGGGTTGCCGTTTCGGACACAACCGGGCGGGCGGTGGTTTATTTCGACAGTAATAATATCTTTCCCTGCGATGAGGAGGGTTATATCAGCATTTTTGCAGAATTTGAGGGCAGCGGGTTATTTGAACCCGCCGAAGACGAAATGATGTATAAAGATGTTCTTATCGATATTTCGTTTACAGAAGAGGACGAAATGAAATTTATCAACTTCGCCGGTCAAATACGTGGCCCCAATGATGAAATGATGCCCCTTGCCGATGATGACATTTACTTTTTTGTTCCACGTATGTTCAGCTTACTCAAAATCGCCGATGGTTGGTTTGAAGAAAATGGGGAAGGTTATGTGGATTATCCGACCAATATTATCGGGGATTCATTGGGAAACCTGAAAGTTATTGGAAGAATATTGGATCATCCCGACTATGGTAATGTGGAGAAATTTGCTGAGATCGACTGGGCCATCCCGAGGCATTTACTGGCAGCCGAAACCCCAACCCGTGAACTATGGACACCAATTGCCCCGCTATGGATGATCATAACTCTCATCATTATGCTTGCAGGCGTTTGGGGGCATTATTTTTATGCCATATATGAGCTTTACATGATCAAAAAAATCGGGGATAAAAACAAGAAATCCAATACAATTTAATATGCCCTTTTTTTTATTTCATTTTTTTAGGGGCAGTTTTTCATTTCTTTTCAGGGCCTGTGGGCCCTGTTTTTTTATCCCGGACTTTGTTCCAAAAATGACATATATCAACCTGAAATCATATTTGTGGCAACTTTGAGAGGGGCAATACCCTCCATTTTGATTGTTTATTTCGGTTTGCTTTCTTACAACCCAACCATCCTATACAGTAAATTTGGCTACTGGGCGATTGGCTTAATTATTCATTGAAAAATAAGATATATGTTTGAGAATACCAAATCTATAAATGGAAATAAGCATTTTAAAATATATGGTAAGCAACAGCAAATAAAGCTGCTCGACATTATTTTGGAAGGGCTGTGTACCAAGGAACTATCTCCCGAAGGTCGGCAATATCTAAATCGGCTTAGGGAAAATCTGAAATATGAAATTGAATTACTAAATAACCTTTCTGGAAGCGACTCCCGGGCATTAACATAATACATTGCCGTTTCTTTTCAATTATACCACCCTGACATAACAAACATCAAATCATTTTTACTAAACTTTTACATAAATGAAATTACCACGCTCTCTTTACAACTGGACCTCTCTGGCAGGAATTATGATTGCCAGCTTTTGCCTGTTTATGATATTATTCTTATTCACTATCTCAGTGCTGTTCGATGAAGGAAGTTCCTACCTGGGCTTGTTCATTTATATGATACTGCCTGTTTTCCTGGTAATGGGACTAATACTGATCCCTGTTGGGATGATGATAAAACTTAAAAAGGATGGTAAAGGCAAAGAGGATCCTGAGCTTTCGGTACCCGTCATTGATTTCGGTGACTCACGGCACCGTAATGCTTTGGCAATATTTGCAGTCGGTACGCTTCTATTCATCCTGCTCTCCTCCATTGGAAGCTACGAAGCCTATCATTATAGTGAATCAGTTGAATTTTGCGGGAAATTATGCCATACCGTAATGGAGCCTGAATATGTTGCCTATCAAAATTCCCCCCACGCAAGGGTCTCTTGTGTTGAATGCCATGTTGGCCCCGGTGCCGACTGGTATGTAAAATCAAAGCTTTCAGGTTTGTACCAGGTGTATGCCGTATTAACCGACCGTTTCCCAAGGCCTATTACCACACCAATTACGAGCCTGCGCCCGGCGCGTGAAACTTGCGAGGAATGTCACTGGCCGGAAAAATTTTACGCCAGGAAACTTATTACCGAAAAACATTACCTGGCCGATGAAGCAAATACCGAGTGGGATATAACCCTCCAAATGAAAATCGGTTCCAATTATAGCGCCCTTGGATTACAGGAAGGAATACACTGGCACATTAATGCTGACGTAAAAATTGAATACATCCCGGCCTCCTACGATCGTGAAACCATTGCCTGGGTCCGGTACACAAATAAAAAAACAGGCGAAGTACACGTTTATCTGAATCCTGAAAACCCTCCTAACGATTCCCTCCTGACCGAAGAAAATGTTCGCCTGATGGATTGCATGGACTGCCATAACAGACCTTCACATGACTATCAAGTGCCCCAAAAATTTATTGATAACGATCTTACAGCAGGTAATATCCCCCGTGACCTGCCGGATATAAAATCGGTGGCCATGGAGATTTTTAACTATGAATTCCCCAGTAAAGACAGTGCCTTTAAGTATATCGAAAGTTCAGTAAAAGAATATTATGAGATCATGTACCCTGAAATTTTCGAGGATAACATGGAAGCACTCAATCAGGCCATCCTTGCCATACAAACCGGTTATGGCAAGAATATTTTTCCCGAAATGAAAGTTACCTGGGAAGTGTACCCCAACCATATCGGACACCTGTTTTCTGACGGTTGTCACCGTTGCCATAACGATAAGTTCCAAAGCGATCAAAACCGTTTTATATCAAGGGATTGTGATTTGTGCCACCTGATAAATTCTCAGGGGCCACCTGACGAAATGATGGCAGGTACCATAAGTGATGCCCTGGAGTTTGTGCATCCAATCGACATAAATGAAGCGTGGAGGGAAAAGTTTTGTACTGAATGCCACGTCGATCTGTATTAAAACCATGCTGAGTAAAATACATTGCTAATCTAATCAAGGATCAATTTGGAAAATTCTGAAATTACCCAATTCTTTTGTGAAGGTTTGCCCACAAAACCACTTGAAAATATAGGCAAGATCCTCGTTACCGGGGCAACCGGCTACATCGGCGGGCGCCTTGTGCCCGAATTGATCCATAGGGGTTATAAAGTAAGGGTTATGGTTAGGGCAGATGCGGATTCTGTGAGGTTGAGATGGCCCGAAGCCGAAGTTGTAGTTGCAGACGCCAGAAACCTGGAAAGCTTGCTCTCCGCCCTCGAAGGGATTGATGTTGCCTATTATCTGATCCATTCGCTGAGCCTCGGGCACAAAAAATTTGAATCGGTTGACCTTGAAGTTGCCATTAATTTCAGGACTGTAGCAGAAAATAAAAATGTTAAAAGGATCATTTACCTGAGTGGTCTGGGCAATAAAAACTCAAAACTTTCCCCTCATCTGGACAATAGGATTAAGGTGGCTGAAAAGCTTTCGCAGGGAGAAATTCCTGTTACCGTTTTACGTGCCGGAATGATCATTGGATCAGGTAGTGCATCCTACGAAATACTACAAAACCTGGTAAAAAACACCCCTATATTTTTCATTCCCTACTGGGCAAAAACAAAGAGCCAACCCATATCTGTCAGGGATGTGTTAAAATACCTCATTGGAATGCTCGAAAGCCCTGAGTCGGCCGGGAAATCGTATGATATCGGGGGAACCGAAATTATTACCTATGACGAAATGCTGAGGGTTTTATCAAAGATTCAGAAAAAGAAACGGATATTCCTCCCCGCACTAATCACCAATACAACGCTGTACGGATATATTGCCAGCCTGCTCACCCCTGTTCCGGGACCAATTACAAAGGTGCTGATTGCCGGTTGCAAAAATGAAGTACTCTGTGAGAACGACGATGCCAGGAAGTTGCTCGATTTTGAGCCGCTCTCTTATAGGGCCGCCCTATTAAAAGCAATGAAAATAGAGGAACTCGACAATGTATCTACACGATGGTCGGATGCATATTCTTTTGATCATGCGCTTGTTAAAAAACTGCCTCAGCTTGTGCCTCCACCAAAATTTACGAGTTCTTACTGCCTGCTCACCTTTAAACCTGCTTCATTACTTTTTAACTCATTTAGTAATATCGGGGGCAAAATGGGATGGTTCAACAGCAACTGGATGTGGCGGCTGAGAGGCATGGTCGACCGACTGTTTCTGGGTGTGGGTTCATCACGGGGAAGAAGAAGCCAGAAAAATTTAAGGGTGGACGATGTGATCGACTTCTGGCGTGTTGAGAACATCGTTATTGGTAAACTGCTTTTACTCAGGGCCGAAATGAAATTACCCGGAGAAGCCTGGCTGGAGTTTTCAATACACAACTACGAGGGACTGAATAAATTACTTGTTAATGCATATTTCCAACCCAGGGGTATATCAGGGCACCTTTACTGGTACTTTTTTCTTCCGTTCCATGTATTCATTTTCCGCGACCTGATCGAGCATATCGAAAAACGCTGCTAGTTCCCGACCAATAATTCCCATACACCTCGTAAGACACTCACTTTTCCATTTCTCCACTACTCCATTACTCCATTTCCCCGTCTCCGCCACCCACCCGCAGGTCCGGCCATAGCTGGAAAACCCACCCCATAGGACGCTACCGGGTTGTTTTCATCACTCCAATTTTCCAACACCCCAACACTCCAATACTCCAACACTCCATTCTCCCATTACCCCAGGTTGCTTATCTTTTTCAATGCTTCCATATCCTTTATTTCAAATTGTTTCCCCTTCATGGAAATGATGCCCTCATTTTTAAATGTACGCAAAACCCTTATTACGCTATCGGTTGACATTCCGGTAAAATCACCCATATCCTTTTTAGATAAAACCAGGTTGAAGGTCGTATCTTCATATACTTCCTGCGAAAGATAAATTAAGGCGTCGGCCATCCTCCCCGGGATGTATTTTTGTGTGAAATTTAACAGGCGGTCATAAGTAATCAGTGTGTTTCTGCTGAATTCGGTAAAGAATCCGTCAGCAAATTCATGGTTTAACCTGAGCATTTCCTTAAAAGCATCCACCTCGATAAAACAAGCTGTAGTATGCTGGTGTGCCTTAACCGAATAATGGTGCCTGTGATGGACAAACATACCAGGCCCCCCGATAAAATTGGTTGGCTTTACAATCTTTAGAATCACATTCCTGTTGTTAAGACCCTCAATATAAAGGCTTGCCAATCCGCTCTTAATTGAGATCACATGCGAAAGATAGGCCCCCTGTTTTCTGATTATTTCACCAGCCTTGAAACTGAGTTCATACCTATGTTTATTGATAAATATCAGTTCATCATGGCTAAGGTGCTCAAATAAAGGTGAGCGAAATTCACACCCCGGGCAACCATCTCCAGTGCAATCCTGGTTTATATCCGCATTCATTATTGATAATTTTAATACTTTTCAAATGTAATAAATCACTGGGAATGCATTCATGAATTTGATTTTTTTTTAAAAGATTCATTTTTGCCTCCCGAAAAAATTACTTTCATCTCCTGACTATCATCCAATTATTCTATATTTGCTCATTATGAAATCCTAACTACATAAATTTTCAAAAAATGATCAAAACAAAACACTTTCTACAGTGGATGAAACGATTTGGGTGTGTAAGGCATAGCCTGGTAACCATTTTATGCTTCGCCCTTACTGTTCCATTAGCAGCCCGGCCAACCTATCAACAGTTACGACAAACCACCGGAAATAAATTTGTAGATGAATATGGCCAGGTGATGAAAAACAATTCAAGTAATGATAGTGAAGCGATTTCCTGGCGATCGCAATCCGACCGGAACTCGTGGGAAAGTCTCGGCCCATATGGTGGTGACGTGGTGGATATTGCCATTTGCCCCGATAATACTTCCATTGTATTTGCAACTGTTGGCGCTCCTTTCATCAGCGCTGACGGAGGTACGAACTGGTCGTTGTTAAACGCCCTTGGGGCAGTGTCAAGTTCGATTGATGCATTCTGTGCGCTTCCCGGAGGGAAAATTTTAGCCGGTGGGTCAGGCCTGTTCGGAAAAATCGCCATTTCTACGGACTACGGTGAATCATGGAATACTATATCCCTGCCACAAAATTCGGCCGGACAGCCTGTTTATGTTTTGGATATCGAATACGCCCCCTCAAATCCGGACATTATCTTTTTAGGGGCCAGCACAGCTTTTGGCAACACGAAAAGTGAAGTGATTTACAAAAGTACTAATGGCGGTCAAACCTTTGAAATAATGAACACCGATGTGCTCGATCCTGCACTTCCGGTGGTTGATCTGAGCATTGACCCCATAAATACCAACACCATTTTTGCCTGTGCTTCCGGTGGATTGGGAGGTGGGGCCGTAATCGTTAGCACGGATGGCGGAACAACCTGGTTTGACCGTTCGGCTGGGCTCAACACGGCATGGGTAATTAATGCAGTGTGTACATATAATGGGGTTGGTTATGTAGCTGGTGGCCAGCTGTTCGGAAGCCAGAATTTTGGTGTGTATAAAACAACAAATCAAGGCCAGAATTGGACAAATATTTCATCAGGCTTTCCGGTGAAGGCCGTAAATGAAGTAATTGTTTCGCCAACAAATGCTGACATCGTGTTTGCCGGAACCGAAGGTGGCGGAGTGTATAAAAGCATGGATGCCGGAGCAACCTGGAGTTATACCACCACCGGGGCCAATAATTTTGCATGTCGCCGATTGGTAATTAACCCTGCAAACGGGCAGGAAATTATCGGTGGTTTTTTGAGTATGGCTGTATTTAAATCGATGGATGGCGGCTCAACATGGGTGTCGTCCAACACCGGTATTGGCGCCATGATGCTAAACGATATTGCCGTAAATCCAGCCAATCCTCAACAGATGATTGTAGCCTTTGAAGCTCAGAACTCGGGCGGATGCTATTATTCCATTGACGGTGGTTCAAGCTGGATTCTGGCTGAAACACTTCCTGCCACAAGGTATTCAGCTGTGGC
Source organism: Bacteroidota bacterium (assembly GCA_013203545.1). GTDB lineage: Bacteria > Bacteroidota > Bacteroidia > Bacteroidales > 4484-276 > JABMQA01. Next base: position 1,036 of record JABMQA010000322.1, on the reverse strand, counting down.
TATTGATGTAAACGGCGTATTATACGCCTGGTCGAACGGGCCTTCTACAGTTGCCCAGGAAGGTCTTTATAAATCAACTGACGGAGGGGCAACCTGGGTGAATAAAGGCCCCAACATTGGCCCTGTCTTTGAAACAGAAATCTGGGATATTGAAGTATCCAATGAACCCCCTGATTTTATCATCATTTCAGGAAACAACTTTGGTAACAACGGTTGGAAAGGCGTACTTTATAAATCCAATGACGGTGGCGACACCTGGGACAACGTATTTATAAGTCAGCTCGATTATGACTCGTTTCAACAGGCAAGCATCCCGGATATTCCACCATATAATATAGCTTACGCTGCCTTCAGCTCCCAGGATGGTCCGGGTGGTTTTATGAAATCCATCGATGGGGGAAATAACTGGGCCGAAATCAACACCGGCCTTCAGGGAGATGCTAAGAGGGCTACCTGGATCGTGACCGAAAATGGTAATCCCGATGTGGTTTATGGTCTTGCAGGCGCCAACGAAACCTTCTTCACCGTTTATAAATCCATTGACGGAGGAAGCCACTGGACCGATCTGAATCTGCACACCAGCGCATGGGAGTCGCTGACCTGCCTTGCCGTGCATCCCGAAAATAACGCAGTGATTTATGTTGGGGGTTCTGTTTCTGCAAGAGCTGTTTATTTTACGGTTACGGGTGGCGATAGCTGGCAGTATGCCATCAACAATTTCCCGATCACATCTCCAACTTCATTTACCAAAATGTTTCCCAAAAACGACGGTTACTTCTTTTGTGCTTCTACCTACTCAGCCAGCGCACACATGCTTGAAGCGGCAAATCCCGAATACATTACAATTAATGGATTGGTAACCGACTTTACCCTGGGCACCCCGGTAGCAGATGCGCTGGTAACACTTGATGGTGAAATGGCAGATTATGAGGTATCAACCAATGCACAGGGAACCTTTGAAATCGAAGGTTTTGTGGCAGGCACTTATTCTGTTGAGGTACAGGCAGCTGGTTATAATACCTACCATGCTGATAAT
>JABMQA010000321.1 GCA_013203545.1 Bacteroidota bacterium | reverse complement strand
CTGTATGTGTCGTCGCCGAATGTGCTAAGGCAACTTGCTTCATTGCCGCAGATCATAGCTCCCCAACAATTCCCTGCCTGGTCGAATGCGCCAATGATGCTGCCCTGCTCAAAATCTTTAATCGCGCTGAAAAGGATGTCGAAGGAATGGGTTGAGCCGGTGGGTCGGGATAATTGCCACGGAACTAGACCTGACAGGTTTTGAACACCTGTAAGGTTTAATGTAGCGGACTTGTTGCAATCTCCAAAAGTTACTGCTGCGGCATTGTCCATCAACACATAATAGGCTTCGCCAGGATTCAGGGTTCCCAGGCTGTTGATTCCCAACGCAGGCCAGTAAACCCCGTAGCCAGCCACATCTTTTACAATCACAATATCATTCACCACCGGTGCAAACAGGGTCTCCACATCCACTGGACATGCCGATACCACCGGTATCAGGTTCCAGCCATCATGGAGCTGCAGGGTAAGGTCTTCTTCCAGTTCACCGCCGTTAATGTTAAGGTCTACAGCAGTATTTGTCTTGACTTTGTAGGCCGAATGCTGCTCCCAGTTGAAAATGGTGTTGACGTTATAAGCCGGGTAGAAGATGCCATCTTCCGTAATGGCAATCACAAGTTTATCGAGGATGTCGCCGTAAACATTTTCGATTGTTACATCCTCAGGCATGACATAACTGGATAATCCTGACCACCCTGCCGGCAGGCTGACAATTTGAAATGGCCAGACATTCTGGGTAAGCGTAACCATTACCGGTAACAAATCACCGAGGGCTGTAACTGTAATTTCTCCGTTCCTCATGATATCCAAAGTGTTTTCATTATAAGTTACGGTGATCCCGGCATTCCCTTCACCACTCATGGGATCTATGCTAAACCAATCAGCATTCTCTGTGATTGCCCAGGTGGTGTTGGAGCTGATGTTGAAGGTGCACGATCCGGATGCAGCCAAAACAGACTGGTTAGCCGGGTTTACAGCCAGTTCCGGACCACCCGCGGTTTGGATCGTAATGTATAACTCTTCGGGAGGATAACCCGCCAGACTGTTGACAATAATGGTATCGTAATAAATACCTCCCTGTAATGTCCCGCTTGAAAAATCAATGCTCATGCTACCACCCGATCCACTCAATGTGCCGGTGTCAGGAAGGGCAGTAAGCCATTCCGGCAGAGTCAACCAATAAAATTGGTCATTTGAGGTAATATTGGTAAGGGAAGAACTGAAATCGATGCTGTCGCCATCGTTGATTGTAAACACAAAACTATCCGGATTCCAGCGCAAAGGACCCTGGTCCACATAAAAGGGCCATATGGCTGTATCGGCAAGCATGTTGCCATATCTATCGGTAATGCCGGCAATTTGTGCGATCAGAGATCGGTTTTCTATAAAGTTGGCATTCCCGGGATTGATTGTAAAAATAACTTTGTTTAAGGACTGTGAATACTGTACGGTGGATGCAACCAGCTTACCGCTGTCTGCGTCTAATAGCCTGCAGTTATTTATTGTAACAGATGACGGATCGAGTTTTTCATTAAAAGTAAAGGAAATCTCATCCCCAAAGTTCAGAATCCCATCGCTTGGTAGCGGAGTACTTGAAACCAGTGGGGCGGTTCTATCGATTACACCATTTTTTACCCCCGTGTAGTTAAGCACGTTTCCTTCACATTCAACCACAGCGCGAAGTTTGTGTGGCCCATCCAATAAACTACTTACATCCAGGTCAACATCAAGACTCAACGATTGAATTTCATCTTTCGGAATAGAGAATATTTCAATCCAGTAATTTCCATATTCATATTCCAGGCCAACTGAATGTAAATCCGGGTTGATCAGTTCATAATCCGTAATCGTAACAGGGAGAATGTTATTGCTATCCTGGTTTACCACCCAGTTGTTATCGAGTGAATCTATTGATATTGGGGAGCAGGGTGGTGCAAAATGCACATCAAATGTTGCGTCGTCGGACAGATTGGGAACCACACCCAGGTTCGATCCAATCGCTGCTTCACATTCAGATGCCAACCTCAGTGTTATTCCTTCAAAATCATATATTTGTCCGCTGGGCCTACTGATATCAACAGGAATCGTTAAAGTCGAATTTGGCTGTAATTCAAAATATATCGGCGCTAGCCCTAATTGCAAACTGTTAGCCTTTACAATTGCACCATTATTATTGGTTTCGTTCAGCAGACGTAATCCATAAAAAAAGGCATCGTTGTTCTCGCTTGTGTTGGTCATATCCAATAGAAAATGGGCAGCCTCATCAGCGGGTACATCCCACATTGGAAGCGGTTGTGAAAGTTCGCAGCCCTGCCGTGGCACTGTCATTTCTTCATGTGGACACGATGAAAAACCGCTGATTGTTGTAAACACAGGCGTACCGTACACAGGATCTGTTGCAATGTCAACAGCAAAACTATCCCCTGCATCTTCATCCTTTAAGAAATAACCAACCGTTTTTGTGTAAGTTGATGTGGTGGTTTCCGATTTTCCGGCTGAAAGTGATGCGGATATTTTTACCCCTCCACCTGCTTCAACATTTTTAATTTTCAGACTTGATTCATAAGCGACATTTGCATCAACAGTAACATCAAAGGTTTCGGTATGGGAACGCGATAACGTTGCACTTCTATCAAGAGAATATTCTACTCCTGAACCAAAGGTTTTACTATCTACCGGTCCAATGGCTTCTAATTTCAAGGAATCATTCAATGCGATAAAAGATTCCCAGCGAAGTGCCGATACAGTGTCCTGGATAAGATAAAGGTTAGGAATAACTGTGTTCAGTATGTGATATTCAGTATAAATATAGGTGGTGGCAAATCCATTGGGCGCAATGATGATATCCTGATCAACACTCACCGTGTCGCCGGAAATGCTTAAAATATCTGTGATACCATATAATAGGTTCATGGCACCACCCATATACAGGTCGGCCCCCGGGCCAACTACATTTCCGCCTCCATCCGTTTGAAAAGTTTCTGACACATTAAAGGTCATTGTATTTTCTGTAATCGAATTTTGACTTACCGTTAAATCAATACCGGAGGTAAATTCTGTTTTTGCAACTAGTTTAAGTTTGATGCCAAACAAAAACTTCAGGTTAAACTTAACACAGGTGGTGGTTTTAGGAAAGGCACCAATGCTACCCGTTTTTTCCACCCCAAAACTAAAGGCCTGAGAATACTCATACTCATTTGTCATCTTACTGTAACTAAGGTCACCCGGTGGGTCTCGCAAGATCAGAAGCGGGATGTCAGGGGTTGTGGTGGCAAAAGCAGTTGCTCTTGGTTGTTGACCTGTAATATATACCCACTCTTCGTCGACGGGATCACTTCCGTTATCATTATCGAATTTAACCTGAATCACTTTTTGATGGGAATGTTGGCCACCACTGTAAATATTGGGATATCCTGCCTGGATGGCGTATAGCGTTGCTGAGTCGGAGATGAACATAACACTGTCTTGTTCCAGATCGCTCAGGTTGTCAGTAATAATGATTTCACCGCTGTCAACCCTGCATCTGAATTCACCATAGGCACCATAAGGTTCATACACATCAATTTCGATTGGATAATCGTTAAACTGTTCAAGGATAATCCACCCGTATTGGTTGGTAAGCGTATCAAATCCTTGATCTCAATCACAGGTTCGCTGTGATAGATGAAATCACAAATGGTATCCTTTTGTCTCAGATCAACCTGTATCGTGCCTAAAATAACGGGCTGCCCATAGTAATAGAATGACAGTGGGGTAATGTTGTATTGAAAAGGAGCCAGATCGATGCTGTAAAAACCCAAAGCATCCGTGTAAATGGTGTCTGTACTTTTACACCCGTTCAGGCACTCAACGATCAAACCAAGCGAATCGGCCAGGGGAATGCTACAACCTCCTCCCAGCGAATCGGGAAGAGGAACACCACCTCCGGCAACATAGCCACTGAGATTGTAGGTGAAATCATCTTCAAAACTAAAGCCCGAATCCGCCTGTAATATCATTTCCGTATAGGATGCAGGAATAAAGTGATGTCCATTGGCAGTGTCAGGCCTAAAGGTATGTGTACCGATTGATGCCTCTATTGCGTAATTCCCGAGCGAGTCAGTAAATGTTTCAATTACGTCATCCATCCAAATATACCTGTTAACAACAGGACAGGCGGTATTCAGATAGCTGATGTTGCCGCTGACGGTGAAAAAAGACATATCTTTAAAAGGAAGCACAGGATAGGGAGTAGTATTTTGCAAAAGAACAGAACGGGATGGCGGAATAAAATTGTGAGGAACACCACCCTCGACCTTCGAAGGAGTGATAGAAAAATCTCCATATCCAACATTCGATAAAAAATATTCTCCTGTTGAATCTGTCAGGGTTGTAAAACTTTGATTTGGATTTGAAGTTTTAGTGACTGTTACTGTAACACCCTGCACTCCTTCTTCACCTGATGGCGTAAAAACATAGCCTGTCACAGTTCCTGTACCCACTCCCGTACCTTCTACCCATATTTTGTCGGTGTATTGAGGTGAACTGCCTGCGGTTAGATAACTGTTTAGGGCGCCATAGTCAGTGGGTTTGAATACTATATCAAAGGTAGCCTCCTGATAAGGCTCAAGAGAAATAAGGGTATCATGAAGAAGGGTTCCCTGTGGACTTACCAATTTAAATTGATCTGCATTTCCACCCTGGAAGAATACTGGACAATCGCTATAAAGGTTTGCTTCATTCCAGATCGTGAATGTTATGGGGGCACTTGTATCTGGTATTTGAACAGGACTAAGCCAAAACCATGGGTTATGATTACCATCAGGATTAAAAAGTGTAAATGCTGACTGGTGGAAATACCGGGCGCCCATATCCATCCTGGAGCCATCGGGGTCGCGGTCGTCTGGATCAGATATCCATGTGGAACCATTGTCGTTCAGATCAGGGTTGCCGCTGTCGATGCAGGGCGATATTTTCGTTGGATCCAGTGTATCGGGGAAATTTGACCATGTTAAATTGTAGGCTGTATCCAGCATCGGATCAAGATCGATGTTTCCTTCTCCTACATAACCTCCCTCAACACATGACCAGGTAATTGTGATACCACTTCCAACTGTAAGAGCTTCTGGAAAACCCCATAGAATACTATTCTCGATAGTACATGTCGAATTGACGTCATCACATTTCACACCGACACTATTCCCTACCAATGTATTATTTACTGCTTGAGGATTGGCAGTATCTCTGCAATATATACCATAATAATTTGTAGAGATGATGAGATTATTGTTAATTTGAGGATTAGAAGAATACCTACAATAAACACCATAGTTTTCATCCGAAATAAAGTTGTTGTCAATTTGAGGGTCAGAAGAATGCATACACATAACACCATAGTTTCCCTCCGAAATGAAGTTGTTGTCAATTTGAGGACTCGATAAATAGGAACACCAAATGCCACACTCATTAAATGAGATGGTATTGTTGTTAATCTGAGGGTTTGAAAGATGACATTCTACTCCGCCCCAGCTTCCTGACATCGTGTTTTCGGATAAAATATACGAATCCGAGTGCCCACAATATATTCCACGGTCATCATTATTCAGAAGTTCATTTCCTGTAACTATCGCATATGAATAATCCAAAACGATTCCCATCTTTCCATTCTCTGATATGATATTTCCAATGATTAATGCTGAATCATGAGAACAGGAAACACCATGATATGCGTTTTCCGTTACGGTGTTGTTTATTATGTCGATATTGGAATTATTTGTACAATTAATGCCGTTAATTTGGTTTGAAGAGATCATGCAACTATCAACCCGGGTTTGCGAATAATTGACGCATTTAATTCCATATCTATTTTCTGAAATAGTACCTTTCGTTATTATTACCAATTTTGTGGAGTCACAGTATATTCCATTTTCAGTATTATCTATAATTTGATTTCCCGTAACTAATGAATAGGATTGGTAGTAGTCAATTCCATTAATCCCATTTTCCTTAATAATATTTCCAGTAATCAGCGATGTGTCATTCACACATTGAATGCCATGTTCTGTGTTTAACTGTATGGTGTCGTTAATTATTTCAACATGAGAATTATGCACATCAATTCCCATATAATTTCCTGATATGGTGCTTTCTGATATGATCACCCTAGGCGAGTTTTCGCAATATACGCCGGCACTGTCATTATTCAGAATTTGATTTCCGGTGGCTGTGTTATGAGATTGAAGGAAACGGATTCCATTCATTCCATTATCTTTTATGGTATTACCAGTTATTAAACTTGAATCATTCTGACATTTAATACCATGTTCTATGTTGTTTTGTATCGTATTGTTAGTTACTGCCGAATTCGAATTTCTCAATTCTATTCCCCAATAAATTCCTGATATATAATTGCTGTCGATAATTACGGAACCATAGGCTATGTAAATACCAGAACCGTAACAATTTACAATGGTGTTGTTCTCAATAGAGCTGCCATTAGCATTATACAATTCTATTCCGTAAAGACATGATGCAATCATATTATGATTAATAATCGGTGCGCACCCCTGGATGCTGCTACCAACGATAGCAGTACGGCAACCTCCTAAAAAGGTATTATCGATGATTTGTGGGGCAGATTCAGAACCAAGGACGATGTCATATATATCCTGGTCAACAAAGGTGTTTTCAGATATAATAGCATTGGATGAATCACAACGAATGCCAAACACGTTATTATAAAATCTGCTGTTCCGCACTGTCCCATCCATTCCATCGAAACTTAATCCGGCTATTTCTTTGCCATTTTCGGATTCGATGATCATGTAGGATGCATAGTCCATTTTACAATATTCGATGGGATTATCAGGATTGGCATCTTTGGTAAGATGTATCATGCCCCACCAACCGGAGTTTCCGGCACGGGTGAAACAAATGGAGTCTTCCTCCGTTCCCTGCGCGATCAGCGTACCATAAACAGTCATGTATCCAAAATCGCTGTTATCCGGTGTGGGTTCCTGCACCGTATAATCTATTGAGTTTGGTTGGAACTTCACGATTACGCCCGGATCGATAATCAAGGTATCGCCATAAGGAACGATGACCTCACCACCAATAAAATAGGGACTGTTGGCGGTGGTCCATGTACCGCTCACATTGCCTCCAGCAATATAATTGGATGGGAATACCTGAATGTAATCATCTTTAATCATCACACTTACAGAATCGTTGGCATCCCTTACCCTCAGGCTTACGGTGTATGTCATCATATCAGGTCCGGTGTGTTCATAAACATGTGTCGGGTTTTGAACAGAGGAACTGTCGCCATCCCCGAAATGCCAAAGCCATTCGGTAATGGGTGCTGAAAAAATTTGGGATTGGTCGGTGAAATTTACCGTTAAGGGTGTGCTCCCACTAATTTCATCCCCCGTAAAATCAGCAAACAAATCATTATCGGTGCAGGTGAAGTTCCATACAGTATGATCATAAATGGCCTGATTCCCATTTCCAGAACCATCGCGGAAAGCATATGACGGAATTTCAACATAATAATCGGTTGATAAATGAAATTCATGAACAGGATCAATGGTCACCTCGCTCCCGTTAATCATGGTATTTGCCGCGTCAATAGATTCGAAAAGACCCTGACTGTTATAAATTTTTATGGGATATCCGCTAGGTGCAGCCACAACATCCCTGTCGAATGTAATGCGTAGATTTGATCTGAGCCCTACGCCTATAGAATCGTCAGCCGGCGAGAGAGCAACAAAGGAAAAATATCCTTTAGCAGATCCGGCGTCCATCCCGTCATCTGGCATG
>JABMQA010000320.1 GCA_013203545.1 Bacteroidota bacterium | reverse complement strand
GACACCTTCGCAAATCGAAGCAGGTATTGTAGGGTTTACCCTGACTGCATCTCCGATCAACCCTTGTGTGTTGTCAGCAAATGACCAGAAATCCATTACGATTTTAAAGAATCCAACAGTTACAGCCGGTGATGATGTTACTATTTGTGAAGATCAGGTAATCACGCTTGCAGGGACAGCATCCGATTACAGCGAAGTTGCCTGGAGTCCTGTTGAAGGTTTGAACGATCCTGCTGTTTTGGGACCAATATTTAATCCCACACCTGCACAAATAGAAGCAGGCCTGGTTGCGTTTACACTAACGGCATCACCAAATAATCCGTGTGTTACAAGTGCCAATGACCAGGTAACCATAACGATTTACAAGAATCCCACCGCAGCAGCCGGAAATGATGCCACCATGTGTGAAGACCAGGAAATCAGTCTTAACGGAACGGCAACCGAGTATAGCGAAGTAGCCTGGAGCCCGGCTGAAGGCCTGAATGATCCGGCTATCCTTTCACCTGTCTTCATTCCTACGGCAGCACAGGTTGAAGCAGGAATGGTTGAGTTTACATTAACAGCCTCACCCAACAATCCCTGTACTTTGATCGCAAATGATGTGGTTTCTATATCTATTCAAAAGAACCCTGTTGCCATTGCCGGTGATGACGCCATGATCTGTGAAAATGACACGTACCAATTAGCGGGCATCGTTGAAAATGAAACCGCATTCGTTTGGACTACCAGCGGTGATGGAACATTTAACCAGGCAGATATTTTAGATCCGGTTTACACACCGGGTACACAGGATATGCTATCCGGATATGCCGAGCTTACCTTATCTGTCGAGCCCATCGGCCCCTGCACCGTTACGGATATTTCTTCGATGACCCTGTCAATCCAGTGGCTTCCTGTTGCTGAGGCGGGTAATGATGCCATCATTTGTGAGAACCAGGAAATTATCTTTGAAGGTACGGCAACTGATTTCAGCGAAGTAGCCTGGACACCTGTAGAAGGACTTAGTGATCCGGCAATACTAAGTCCGACTTTCATTCCAACACCTTCACAAATCGAAGCAGGTATTGTAGGGTTTACCCTGACTGCATCTCCGATCAATCCATGTTCAGTAAATGCTGAAGATTTTGTAAGCATCTCCATTCAGAGAAATCCGGTTGCTATGGCCGGCATTGACGGTTCCGTTTCCCAGGGAATTGCTTTCGGGTTAACAGACGCCACTGCCGAATATAGCAGCAGTGTTTTATGGTCAGCCAGCGGTGATGGGACATTTGATGCCAACAACATAATCAATCCTACCTACACATTGGGCGAAAATGATGTGCTTGCAGAATCTGTTGAGCTTTGTCTGTTGGCCGAGCCCGTTAATCCCTGTAACATTGGAGATAATGACTGTATGATATTGTATATCCTGTTGGATAAGCAAGAAGTTCAGATTCCAATGGGCTGGAGCGGTATATCAAGCTTTGTTCAACCCGTTTATGATAACATGGAAACTGTTACCTTACCCATGGTTCAAAACATTAGACAAATGTGGAACTATTCCGGAATTTTCCAGCCGGAATGGGGAGTTAATACCATCGGGAACTGGAATTACATGGATGGTTATGTTATCAAGGTCACTGCTGAATCATCATTAATTCTGTCAGGAAGTGAATCCGATAGTAAAACTATTAATCTAACCGAAGGCTGGAATATTATTCCTGTTCTGGATGATGTTAGTGTTCCTTCCTCAGATATTTTCAGCCCACTTGGCGATATTTTAATCATTGCCAAAGAGATTGCCGGGATCAATATTTATTATCCCGCATTTAACATAACGTCTCTAAATTCAGTGGCATCAGGGAAAGCATACTTTGTTAAGGTCACCCAAGACTGTTCAATAACCTATCCGGCCAATGTTTCCAAAGCAGGGATTCAAAATGATCTGTCAATAGGCAGCATTGCAACCCCCTGGAATGAGATTAATGTTACAGCAGGATCGCATACCATGGTTTTCCCGGCAGCTATAAACGGTTTCTTTGAGGCCGGGGATATGATAGGCGCTTTCGACCAGGATGCAACCTGTTCAGGAATTATTCAGGTGGGGGAAGACGGACAATCATTTGCCCTGAACCTGTTTTCAGACGATCAGTTTACCGGTATTAAAGATGGCTTTGCTGATGGGGAAACAATACAGATAAAAATGTTCAGACCATCAACAGGTGAAACCCGGGAACTGGAAATTTCTTATGATCAGTCCTCTCCAAACCAGGGGCAATTTACGAACCATGGAATTTCGGTTATCGGGCAGGTTGATTACAAGGCCTCATCAATTGGCGGAAGTTTGATGGAGGGGCAGATGAAGGTTGAGGTTTATCCCAATCCTGCCACCACGATGGTGAATGTTATGGTTTCATCCGAAAATCCTGTTGATGCTGAGGTTTTACTGCTCAATGCAAATGGCCAGCTTGTTTTAACGAACAACCTAAAGCATATTTCAGGAACTACAACAGTTAAACTTGATGTGATGGGTTTACCCAAAGGCATCTATTACCTTAAGGTGGCCGGCAACAATTTGTTGAAGGTTGAAAAGGTGGTTATTAAGTAAATATTATTAATATTTTTGAATCGAAAAGTGCCTTTGACCAGGGGCACTTTTTTTATTTTCAAAAAATAATTCCATTGGCTTCATGTTATAGTTACTATTCCATTATTGCTTTTTGTATGATAAAGAACCTTTTAAACATTATTTTCATCTTTCTGTTAACGGCTTCATCATGGGCGCAGAATGATGACGGGCCCGTTAGGGTTGAATTTGATGCGCGTGCCGAGGTTTTCGAGGTGATCCCATGTGGTGTGTATGGTGCATTGATGTTTTATGAAAGCATTAAGGAATTTGACGAAAACAATAAAGTATGGGTATTTGTTTTCTACGACAGAAACTTAAATCCACTTTGGTCGAAAGAAGTGCCGGTATTTAAGGATATGTCATTCCTCGAATATAACAGAAGTAAGGATGACCTGTTCCTGGCATTTCAAAACAAGGTAAAAATCAAACACAATGTGTATAATTTTCAACTGTTAAAGATAAATTTGCTAGATGCCACCTTTAATCCAACCAATATTTTTGTTCCGGATAAGACCGAACTGGTAAATTTTGATGTTTACAAAAATAGGGCGGCCATTGGGTTGAATTTCTGGAAGGACAAGGCAATGCTTGTCATAAGGGATTTGTCGGGAGGTAGCGAAATCACAGTACCTTTTAGGGAAACGGCGACTTTTATTGAGGATACGCGATTTGATACCGTAAACAGCCAGATCCTTGTAGTTATTAATGTATATTCCTCCAGGAAGAGAAGTGATATGTATTTGAACGCATATAATTTTCAGGGTGAATTGATGACCTCCATCTTAATTGCCCCTCCTGTTGAAACTGAAAAGTTAATGAATGCCCAACTCAATTTTGTTACAGAAGACACGCTCTATTTATTGGGAAGTTTCAACAACCTGAATGGGAAATTCTCGCGAACAGAAGAGGATGACGAAGGGGAAGAATCGGAAGGGTTTTACATAGCGGAAATAGAAAATGGGAAGCAATCGTTTATTCGTTTTCATAAATTGCTGGATTTTAAAAATATCACAACTATTCTGAATAATGAGGAATTACCATCGGTACAGGATCTTATCAATAAAAATAAAAGGAAAGGTAAAGCGGATGCGCTGTACTATGAATTTTTAATTCATGACCTTAAACGCCAGGGTGATGATTTCATCATGCTTGCCGAGGCATATTACCCCGAGTATCACCAGATTTCTACAATGACCTATGATTTTTATGGCCGGCCGATGCCGTATTATTATACAATTTTTGATGGCTATCGGCATTTTAATGCATTTGTCGCCAGCTTTAACAAGGACGGGGAGCTGAACTGGAGCAATGGCATGAAAATCTGGAATATGATTTCGATGTACCTGGCTAAAAGGGTTGAGATGAGTTTTGACGGGGAAGAGGCTGTATTGTTTTACAACCATGAAGGAAAAATTGTATCGAAGGTTTTGAAGGGTTACCAGGATATTGGTGATGTGGAAAAAACAAAAATCGCAACCAGCTATCCAAATGATGTTCAGCTTGACGCCAGCAAAGGTAGGGTGGTGCATTGGTACGGAAATTTTTATCTTGCTTCCGGGTACCAGACCTTAAGAAACAGCAGCCTGGGTGGTGGAAGCAAACGGCACGTATTTTACTTTAACAAAGTAGTTTTCAACTAATCCCGGGTCAACTGCCTGATAATACTTACCATCTCCGTATATGATTGATGCATTGATTCCAGTAATTTGAGTTGATTTTTTGCACGTACCAGGTTGTGGGTAGGGTAACTCACCTTAAAATAGGTATCACCTCCAATGTAATCAGTAAGAAACCGAACTGCTATTATATATGTCAGAAATTGGCATGAAATGGCCAGCAGATCAATTTCAGCAACCATAAGAAATGATTTTGCCTCCTTTAGATAACCCTCACTGAATGATTCGAAAAGATTCATGTCGAAATTAACCTTCGTAAGATCGGATTCATCCTCTTCAGCTGTATTGGAAAGGGTGCGTATGGCATCGCCAAAATCATGAATTGCATACCCTTCCATTACAGTATCCAGATCAATCAGACAAATCGCTTTTTCATTTTCATCAAAGAGGATATTGTTAAATTTGGTATCATTGTGTGTTATCCTTTTTGGGTTTTTTCCTGATTCCAATAAATTATGGATGACCAAAAGTTCTTCACTTCGGGCCATTACTTTTTCAACTTCAGCTTCTGCTGATGACAGCCTGTTTACCGGATTTCCTTCGATACTTCTATGAAACTGATCGAGTCTGTAACTCAGATTGTGGAAGTCAGGAATGGTTTCTATGAGTGAACCTTCCGGCAAATCACTTAGCATCTGCTGGAAATTTCCAAGTGCCCTGCCACCTTCATATGCCCTGGCAGGTGATATCTCAGTTTCTTTGTAAGGATGGTTGCGGCAAAAGAGGAGACAACGCCAGAAACTGTCATCTTCATCTTTGTAAAACGAAGCGCCTTCAACTGTATATATCAATTTAAGTTGTCTGTGTGATCCTTCTGTACGCTTACTGGAAATGACTTTTTTTTCGATGTGGGAAGTGACTTTTTCGAAATTCGCCATCAATCCTTTCACATCGGTAAAAATGTAATGGTTGATCCTTTGCAAAACGTAATCAGGTGAAACATCTCCCAGGGTTTTAACAAAAAACGTATCGTTAATATGTCCGTCCCCCATAGGCCTGACGTCCTCTACGGTTCCTGATAAGCGGAATTTCGGCAGGACGTTATTGATGATATTATCTTTCGAAAATTGCCCCATCATTTCCAGAGATTTTCAGGATACCTGCCCTCTGCTATCAGTCGGTTGATCCTTTCAATAGCACTAATTTTATCATTCCTGTAGGTTACTCCAAACCAGGTGGCATTGCTTTCAAGAATTCTGATAGAACCGCTGTTGTTTTTGATCATATCCATTAAGGGGCGCGCAATGTAATACTCTGCTGTTGGGTCGTCTTTGGCACTGGCGATGAATTCAGTAAACCCTGTTCTGATGATATCGAACATGCCCGGCTGGAAACCCCAGACATTCATGGAGACAAAACTTTCAGGATTCACATGCTCCCATTTTCCATCCTGATTTTGATACCCGATTTCCCCCTTCTTTTTTTCAATGTTTGTGACCTCGGTAATGTTTTTCAGGTCAAGATTTTCATTATAGGCACACACCCCCCTCGAAACAGTTCCATAATCCGATAGGGTGAGTCCTAGTTTATATCCAACCATACAATGCTTTGTTTCATCATTGGAGGAGGTAAAAAAATCGGCAACAGCCTGGTAGGCTTCCGCACCGTAAAAATCATCTGCATTGATGGCCGCAAAAGGTTCATTGATGGCATCTGCTGCAACAAGTATGGCATGGGCTGTTCCCCAGGGTTTTTTCCTATCGGGTGAAACCGTGATACCTTCCGGAATATTGTCGAGTTCCTGGTAAACATATTCCAGTTCGATTTCCCCATCCAGTTTAGTACCAAAAAATTCCCTGAAATCGGCCTCCAGCTCTTTTCTGATCACCATGACCACTTTTCCAAATCCTGCCCTGATGGCATCAAAAATCGAATAGTCGATAATGGCTTCACCGGATGGCCCGATCTTATCGATCTGCTTCAGCCCACCATAGCGGCTTCCCATCCCGGCGGCTAATATAAGTAGTGTTGGTTTCATGTCCTATTTTTAAGATGGTTCTAAAATTGTTAATTGGATTATTTTGAATGCTTAAATGCTTAAATGATTAAAAAAATCCAATTGTATCATTTAACTTTTAACCTATGTCTGCTATCTTCCTGTTTCCGATATCAAACAAGGGACATCTTCTCCAAATGTGTCTTCAATAAAATTTCCCCGTCCCTAATTTTTATTCCTGATCTTGTATCCCCAAATAGCGTAATAAGTAATTATCAGATAGCACGGAATAAGAACCCAATAGGCTTGTTGTGAGCCGAAAATATCTGAAAGCTTTCCCCAGGCCAAAGGAAGCAGGGCACCTCCGGCGATTGCCATTATCAACAGTGCCGATCCGGTTTTAATAAATCTACCGAG
>JABMQA010000319.1 GCA_013203545.1 Bacteroidota bacterium | reverse complement strand
GGTATTGGTTGATTTTTTTATGACGCTGTGCTTTTAATTCTTCGGTTTTAGCCTTATCGGTTAGGATAATAGTTTCCTTTTCTTTTTGCCCGGTTTCATAATAATGCAAAGCACTGTCGGAATTGGTGCCCAGGTAATGTGCTACGATTTTCTCCAGGGCTTTCAAACGCAAAGAATCATTGCTCGATTCATTAACGGTGTTTTTTAAACTGTCAAGGTTTATATCCGCAAAAATTCTGGTAGAAAAAATTAAAAGGATTAGGATAAGGTATGGTATTTTCATTGGAGCTTAGATTAAAATGTATGCCCAATCACAATATTAAATAAAATGTAAATATGAAAAATAAAACACAGCTAACCAGGTGTTTTGTATCGTTATTTCTGATTAATTACTGTCCAGGGGAAGTGTGAATATTATTTTTGTGCCTATTTCTTCCGCACTCTCAATCCATATCTCACCTTTGTTTCGCTCAACAAAATCCTTGCATAAATTTAAACCCAGTCCTGTTCCCTTTTCGTTGGCTGTACCATATGTGGTAAAGTATTCGTGAAAATTGAAAATCCTCGACAGGTTTTCCTTTTTTATTCCAACCCCCTGGTCTTTGACGATGATTTCAGCAAACCGGCCTTTTTTTTCTGCAAATACATCAACACGGTTATTGTTGTGAGAAAATTTAATGGAATTGGAAAAAAGGTTTCTAAGTATTGTTTTAACCATATTGTCATCAGCAAATACAAGGATGTCTTCCTTTATGTGCGTGTTGAAAATAATATTTTTCTGCTTCGCCGTATTACTTAACAGATCAATATTTTCGATAATTATCATTTTCAAATTGAGGGGGGATGGCGAAAATTCGATGGTGTTATTCTGGGTTGTGGCCCATTTTAAAAGATTCTGCAACAGGTCGTAGGCTCCATAGGCTGATTTTTTCAACTCAACCAGTGTTTCCGCAAGTGTATCCTTGTCAAAATGTTCAATATTTTCGATAAGCACCTGAAGCGCAGATCCGAAATTTCCCACAGGGCCCCTTAAATCGTGCGCAATAATAGAAAAGAGTTTGTCCTTCATAGCATTGGATTTGGACAGCTCTTCAGTAGTATATTTAAGCGCGATATGTGTTTTAACCCTGGCCAGTAGTTCAGGTGATTTAAAGGGTTTGGTGAGATAATCAACGGCTCCAAGTTCAAATCCTTTGACGAGGCTTTCGGAATCGGTTTTAGCGGTGAGAAAAACAATGGGGATATCTTCAGATTCCTTATGGCTTTTTAATATTTTACATACTTCAAAACCATCCATTTGTGGCATCATTATGTCCAAAAGAATCAGGTCGTACTTATTTGATATTGCCTTTACTATGGCATCTGCCCCATTGTCAGTAAATGCCACCTCATATCCTGCTTTTCTCAGCACGCTTCCAAGAACCTGGATATTGGTCGGAATATCATCAACAATTAATATTTTAAATTTTTCAGTTTCCATTGCAAGCTATCACCGCATTTTTTTTATGGATTCAACCAGGCCGGGAAATGAATTCAAAATCTTTTTCATGTTGTTAACATCAAAATTTTCAGCCGATTCGCACAGGTCGATGCCATAGTCTGTGATTTTATTAATTGAAAATCGTTCCCCAAGTTCTTTAATATTTTTTCCAAAATTAGATATTTCATCGATAAAACCCCCATTTTTTACTATATTCCACTTATTAAATAGATCAATCTCAAGTACTGGCAGAATATCATCCAGATATCCACTGGGAATTTCTTGTTGTTTTAACTTTGGCCTGTCGGATTTCTTTTTTTCCTCAACAGATATTTGCTCATGCGAAAGATATTTAGCTATGGTAGATGCCAATTCCCTTAGTTTGATGGGTTTTCTTAAAAAATCATCAAATCCCGCTTTTTTGATTTCCGAAATTTCCTCCTCCATTACCGAGGCAGTTAGTGCAATTACAATGATATCCGACAGCTCCTTGTCGTTTTTAATGATTTCAGTAGCTTCGATACCATCCATTACCGGCATTCTGATATCCATCAGAACCAGATCGGGATGGATTAACCTTATCGTGTCGATCGCCTCCTTTCCATTTACAGCCTCATGAACATACAGGTTTGAATTTTTCAGGTATTCCCTTATCAGAAAACGGTTATGATCAACATCATCCACTATTAAAACTACCGATTCCTTGAAGATGATGTTTCTTTGTTTTTTATGGTTCTGTCCCAGGTTTTTAACCGGGCTCTTCTCTTCGAGGTGGACAATCTCGATCATCTTGAGCGTTAGTGTAAATGTAGTGCCCTCATCCTCTTTACTTTTCATGGAGATGTCACCATTCATCAGATCGGCAAGCTTTCTCGAAATTGACAATCCAAGGCCTGTCCCTCCATATTTTTTGGTCATCCTCCCGTCCTGTTGCTGGAAAGCATCAAAAATTTCATCATGGTATTTTTCAGGAATTCCAATACCGGTATCTTCAACCTCAATAACCAGATCTACCTTATTTTGTTTGCCTTTTACCGGTATGGCATGAACGGAAACATTTACAAAACCGTTTTGGGTAAACTTAATGGCATTGCCAATCAAATTGAACATGATTTGTCGCAGGCGAATCTCATCGATGAGCAGATATTTTGGAAGCGAAGGATCGACTTTAACGGTCATCTGCAAATTTTTATCAATAACCTTGTCGATAAAAATACTCTCAATTTCCTTAAAAATCATGGAGGGGTTTGCAGGTTCGTATAATATTTTCATCCTGCCTGCTTCAATCTTGGATAAATCAAGAATATCATTGATCAATACCAGCAGGTTTTTTGTTCCGGAACTGATGGCAGAAAGGTATTTCTTTTGTTGATTGTCGGATATCTGATTGGATAATAATTCGGTAAATCCAAGTACAGTGTTCATTGGGGTGCGAATTTCGTGACTCATATTGGCTAGAAATTCACTCTTGATCATATTTGCATCTTCAGCTTTTTCCTTGGCAATTTTCAGCTTTTTCTGATCCTCCCTGATGGCAATATTTTGCCTGCTCAGTATAATTTCGTTTGCATAATTCCGGTAATACAAAAGAAAAATCACCACAATCCCCAGTGTGGCAATTCCAACCCTCCTGAGGAATTCAAGAAAATACAGCCAGTAAAATCCATCTATTGAGTAGGAATAGATGTACCCTGCAAATTTATCATCGTTGCTGAATACAGGTAAAAATATGGCATTATAATATGTGTGGTCGAGTTTAATAAGTTCGGTGAAATATTTTTGATCAAACATGCCTGGGGTAAATAGCGCTTCTATTTTTTGTCCCAAAAGCCGGCAGGTAGTGTCACTTACCCGTTGATGTCGGTGACCGGAAAGTGACATTTCTGTAAGATCAGGCGATTTACCGTCAGGAATTTGATCGGTGGGTAATAAAAAATATTCCTCTTCAAATAGCTTATTAAGCTCCATTACCATTGCCGGTAAGGAGAAAGTAATGGTGATCGTGTCGAATTTCCTGTAATATTTGTCGGCAGGAACGATATACGAATACTGATTTATGAGATCGAAAGCTTTATCACGGTTTACCTTTTGGCTGATCTTTCGCCGTGCGATATTAAAATCAAATTCACTCTGAATAAAATCCAGGTTGGTTTGATTTACTATTCTCTGGTTGGTAGTGATACTCTCGTAAAGAGGGTTCAGTAATAAAAGGTCAAAGTTAATATTGTCGGTATTTTCCGACGGAATCTGTGTATCAAAAGCTGTGGAATTACGAATGGATTGATTGTTGTTTATGATAAAGTTGGAGAGATTCTGCGAGGTTTTTATAATGTTATAATAGTATTTTTCCTGGTCCCGCATCTTCGACAGAATGTAATATACCTGTTTGTCAATCATCTTTTTATAGAAAAAACATGATATGAGCAGCCATATTAAAACTGGGATTGCTGCAACAAGTATTTTGTTTGAAAGTACTCTTTCCCTGAGTTTGGATATCCAATTTAAAACCTGCATTTTAAAAACAAATTTACTACAATTGATTTAAATACACAACCCTATAATCCATGATCTCACCTTTTGCGGCTAACCGGATGCGTTGCAAACATAATGTTTTTTATTGATTTTGGATGGCATTAAAAGTCGGTTAGTAAAATGAACATTGGATTTTATTGCTTGTTATTGTTGTCAAAATAATTATTTACCTTTGAATAAAGGTTTCAAATTTGAAATCTTCATAAATGCTGAACTATGGAAAAAGTCGGAATATTTTATGGATCCTCAACAGGAAATACGGAGAAAATTGCAGAAAAGATCAAGTTGCAAATTGGTGAGGAAAATGTAGAAACTATTAATGTTTATGATGCTACCGAGGAGGACATAAAGCGTTTCAGGAATTTGATTTTCGGGACTTCAACCTGGGGAATTGGTGATATTCAGGAGGATTGGGAAGAATTTATCGAAGCGTTCGAAAATATCGACCTGAAGAATAAAAAGGTTGCCCTGTTTGGTTTGGGCGATCAGGAAGTATATGGTGATAGTTTTGCCGAAGGGGTCGCTGGTTTATACCGGCATTTTAAGGACAAAGCGGACCTGGTAGGACAATGGCCAAATGAAGGGTATGTTTTTGAATCTTCTGATGCTCTGGTTGACGGGCAATTTGTCGGATTGATCATTGATGAGGATAACCAGCGTAAAATGAGCGATGACCGGATAAAAAAATGGGTGTCCATCCTTCAAAAGGAATTCATTTAGAATCACATAATTTTCAAAACCATAATTTTATGATAAGGATAAATCATTTACTACCGGCCCTGACTTTTGGAGTTGTATCAATGCTTTTTACCCAAAATCTGTCGGGGCAGGAATACTCTCAGTCGGGAGAGCCTGAAATAAACAGGATAATAGTTGAAAAAGGAAAGACCATCCTGGATTACAATGCTGATTTCCTGTCCGGCTATACACAGGTTGATATGAATCCCGGTTATCTTCCCGAAGGGGACTACTGTTTTAGGCCGGCGTTTTCAGGTGATGGAACAAAAGTGTTACTTGCCAATGCCATAACAAATAACGTTACCGTATTTGACTTCGAAGCCGGGGTGGCAATTGCAAATGTTGATGTGGGCACCTTCCCTGTTGATGTGGCCTGTACCGATACATATGCAATTGTGCCATGTGTTTTTAGTGACGAGGTCTGGGTATTCAGGCTTGACGATTATTCGGTGGCCGGAGTGTTCGAAACCGGTGAGCAGCCTGCCGTTGTCAAGGTGAACCATGATGGCACAAGAGCATTCGTGGGCTGTGATATTGATGATGTGGTAGAGGTGATTGATCTGGAAAATATGGTTCATGAAGCTACCATTTCAAATTTTCCGATTGCTTTGCGAAGTGTTTCCTGGGTCACCGGTAGCGGAAGGTTTTATTATACCTGGCATCAATTCCTGGTTAGCCCGGATGATTTATACCTGGTCACAACTGATTTTGAAGAAAGTGTATTGTTTTGGGAACTCTCATCCGGAACTGTTGGTCAAACCATTTCAGGACTGGAGAATATTACTGAAATTAATTTTTCGGGCGATGATGCTGTTGTTATCGCAGTTTCGTACACAAATCCTGCAATTGTTTATCAGATTAATTATAGCTCTTTCTCAGTTCAGTCAACGGTTGAGATAACCGATCTGGGCATATGGGGTGGGGGCGTAGCCGTGAATGAGGACGGAAACAAGGCCTACCTCGGGGTTAATGGGAACCAGACGGCATTGGTCCGGTTTATCAGTGGCGACTTCCTGCTTTTTCCCATCACACAAACCGCTTTCTGGTGCGATAATTCATACAACCATAAGTACGGGATCAGTGGTCAATTCAGGTTCTCGGTGTTTGATTTTGAGACCGAACAGGTTCTTGGGCAATATTATGGCGCCAACCAGTATCTTGGCGCTGTTTCACCAAATTCATACCGGGCCGTTGGTGTTGATCCCGGAAGGTATGAAGGTGTGGCACTGTTTGATTTTTCCGATCCTGACCAGGTTGATTTCCGGGGCCGCGTACCCTCAGGGGAAATTCCCGAAGGTGATGTGCCCTACCGGATTGTCATAACACCAGATGGCACAAAAGCGGTGAGCCTGAACAATCTATCACAGAATGTTTCGATTATTGATCTTGCGACCAACGAGGTGGAAGCAATTATTGATTTGGGTGAGATATGTTATGAACTGGTCATTACCAACGACTCAAAATGGGCCATAGCAGGTGGATACGATTTGAATACCATTAAAATGATAGATCTGGAAATCAACGAGCTTGTCAAAACTGTTGGAACCGGTCAGCGTCCATGGAAGATTGCCATTGCCCCTGATGATACCTATGCTTATGTAGGGAACATCAAAAGCAATAATGTGGCATTTGTTAAACTGGATGGTGTTAATAGCTTTACTGAAAAGACCATCTCCGTTGGAATCATCGGGTTGAACTGGAGCGCTTTTGGTGTTCCAAGCGATGTAAGGCTGAGTCCTGATGGGCAAACTTTGCTTGTTGCTGCCAGTTTCGACGACAATGTGAAGGTGATTGATACCGAATTGCAGGAGATTGTTGCCACCCTCACAGTTGGTGATTTTCCACTGCAGATCGCATTTAACGGAACGGGATCACACGCCATTGTTACCAATTATTCCGACAATACATACAGTGTACTTCGTATAAACGGTGCAAACTCTTCGGTTGTGGGCACATATCCTGCCGCCAATTCCTTACCGATCAGGCTCAAATACAACCAGGCAAAGGATCAAATATCTATCGTGCATTTATCCGACAACAAGACCATCCTGAATGTTGAACCTGAGACCGGCAATGTAATAAGCTCTTATTCCTATCCTGCTTACGGATCGCCCATGCAAATTGATTTTGACGCCGATGGATTGCCTTTGGTGTTAACATCCACAGATGCCGATGGGGTGGCCCATCTGATTTACCAGGATGAGGGTTATGAATTGTCCTCATCCCCGATCTTTTTCGATTACAATGCCAATGAAAAAATTGCTGTAGTTGCGGAGGGTGGCGGAGGCCCGGATAACATCACTGTGATCCATTGGATTGAAACCGGTGAGGGAAAATCTTTTATTTCGGATCAGGTTAAATACAAAAATGGTTACCTGATGAATCTGTCTCCAAACCCTGTAAACGCACAGGCCAACATTAAATACTGGATTAACCCTGAATTTGATGGAAATTGCCGGTTATTGGTAAATGATCAAAACGGGAGGCTCATTGTATCCGTTGGCCTTTCGGGTAATGCCGGACAGGGTGAATACATGCTGGATGTTTCAGGAATGGAAGCGGGATTGTACTTGGTAACATTGTTTTGCGATGATCAAACGTCAACCAAGAAGATGGTGATTGAGTAAAGGGGATTTTCTTTGGATTACTAAACTTTTGGTTAGGTTGAATGGTTTTTCACTGCAGAGGCACGGAGGTACAGAGTTTTTTTCGATGAGCCATAGGGTCTCAGCGGTTAACCATTTAAACACTACTTTTAACTTCTATTCGTTTATTGAAGTGATGTTTATTAACTTTGCAGATAAATTGCGATGCTATGGGAATACAACCTAAATATTTTCTGATTTTGTTTTTATCTTCGATGGTAGCTTTGAATATATCCGGCCAGGTATTGATAAACAACGATACCCTCCCCGAACCGGCAACAGAACACACGGAATCCATTACCGAAGAATTTATTGAGAAACCCGGCCTGTTATCGGTTAATCCGGATAAAAAGGTTTCATTAAGATTGGAAATGGGGACAAGTTTTGGCGTTGGCTCCGGACAGGGGAACCTCTTTGGCGTATATGTTTCCCCCAATATCAGCTATCGGATCAATCCGAAATTCAGGATTAATTTTGGTGCAACGATCAGGAACAGCAATTTTGTCAACTATTACAGTCCTTATTCAATGGAATCTACTGCCAGGTTTTCCGATAACTTTACACAAACCTTCGTTTATGTTGAAGGCGAATATATGCTGAACCCAAGATTGATGCTTACCGCAAAAGCGTACAAGGAAGTATATACTTTTAATGAACCAAGTGTAAACCCCCGGGCCCTCAATATGGATAATGGCGGCGTGGCTGTTGGGTTTAACTATAAGGTCAACGAGAATACCCGGATCGGTGCCGAATTCAGCTTCAACAAAGGCAGGAGCCCTTACCAGCCCTACTTCCCCGGAAGTGTATTCGGCTCGGGATACAATCCATTTGGTACAAAGCATTCCGATCCATTCAATCCCTGATCCCATTATTGATTTTTGAAAATTCCTCTTTTATGG
>JABMQA010000318.1 GCA_013203545.1 Bacteroidota bacterium | reverse complement strand
GAAATACATTTATGATGTGTTTGGCGATACGATCAACACCACATCAAGGATGGAAAGCAATTCCGAGCCAATGCGAATCAACATATCGGAAACCACCTGGGGATTGCTGGAAGGCAAGTTCGTATTCACCCCACGCGAACCCATGGAGATTAAAGGAAAAGGATTGATGCAGATGTATTTTTTGGAAGGTTGATTGATAATTAATTTCCCAATTTCAGATAAACAATAGAAATTTATTCCTACATTTACCAAGGAAATTTTAATACGAACAATTTAATCGTTTACGACATGAATAAAAATTTACCCAAACCATCCTTCAGCACTTTTAAATCAAGTCTAATTTTAATATTGAATCTGGCCTTCCTGTTTTTCTTAATCGGGAATAGTGCTGCCCAGGTCACTTTTACGCAAACAACAGATGCTGATTTCAACCTGGGATATCATGACAATGTCCGGGTTTCAGGAAATAATGTTTACCTGCCTACCCTCGCAACTGGTATAAACAACTGGTTGAGTACGACTGATCTGCCAAAGCCGCTTATCAACCACCAGGTAACTACCTGGAAAAATTATGTTTACCTGTCTGGTGGTTTTGATGGCAACAATGCTTCAAATGCTGTGTACCGGGCAACCATTCAGAGTTTGGGCCATGGGGCCTGGACAGCTTATGATACCCTGCCGGAAGCGATACAGGATCATGCTATGGTTAACGGCTTAAATTATTTGTACGTAATTGGTGGGAAAACCAACGGAACCCCATCCAATAAAATCTACTACGCACAAATTAATTCAGACGGAACGCTGGGAGAATGGACGCTTAGCGCTGTTGTCCTTCCGGAAACGCTATGGGGCCACACGGCAGTTCTTCAAAATGGATATCTGTATGTTGTTGGGGGTACAAACCTGGAATCTGAAAATACCGCTGTCAGCACCGTCTATTATGCAAAGAAGATTGGGATAAATGGTGAATTATCTGCTTTTACTGCTACCTCAGGGCTTCCGGATGCCAGGAATGCGCATTCGATGGTATGCTATGATAATAAATTGATAGTACTTGGTGGAATTGACAACACCGGTGTAAAACAATCAACTGTTTATTATTCGGATCTTAACCTGGATGGAACATGCAATGCATGGCTTACATCAAACGATTTAACCAAAGCGGTAAGTAATCACGCAAGCCTTTGTTATAACGGCCTTGTATCAGTGGTTGGAGGAGAAACTACTGATGGACTCAGCAACGAAATCTACTACGCTACAATTGACGATCTGCCGGTCCTAACGTGGAATCTTGCAACTGATAATCTGTATGAAGCCAGGAAAAATGGTGCAGCATATGCTTATAACGGACAGGTAGTTTTTGCGGGTGGCGAAAACATTTCAACCTCACCAATTCACAATACGAGGTATGCCTCAGTTACGCTCGGTGGTGAGAAAATTCACAAAGGAAGTTTTATGTCTTATCCCTTTCTTCAATTGGGAGAGGAAAGAGATATTGTAAGCCTGACTTACAACCTGACCTATAACGAAACTTTTAATAATTATGAACTGATATACAGGCTGGCAGGAAGTGATCAACTGTGGGGAGACTGGATAGAGATGGGACAGGATAATCCGGCATTGATCGGACAGCATGAGCAGTATGTTCAATACCTGATACAATTTGACGGATCGGATGATGATAATGTTGTTTTGCATGATATTACGGTAAACATCTCAGGATATACGCAATTGAGCGGCAATCTGAATGGAACCGATACGCTCAAACTGGAGCACAGTCCGTTTTGGGTAACTGCCAACATTTCATTTACTGGCGGTACGCATTACATTGAACCGGGTGTAAGCATTCTATTCTCTCCAAATACCGGCCTGGAAATTGGCCAGGCGAATATGGCATTTAATGGTACCGAAGAAAATCCGATCGTTTTAACTTCTTACTCATCCGAAAAGGGTTTATGGAATGGTGTATATTTTAATACGAACAGTGACAATGGTGTATCATCGCAATTGATCAATGTGATTATTGAAAATGCCGGAAATGGAAGCTGGAATTCCAACTTATACTGTAATAGCACAAATGAACCGCTTATTCAAAATTGTACACTTCGTAATGCAGTTGGGGATGGAATAAGACTGGTGGATTCTGACCTGTCGATTGATGGGACAGAGATATCCGATAATACCGAAAACGGGTTATATGTTCAGACCTCCAATCCTTCG
>JABMQA010000317.1 GCA_013203545.1 Bacteroidota bacterium | reverse complement strand
CTTTGTGCCCAATCTATGCTAAACCAATCGATCCCGAAGGTATTGTCGAGATCGTATGGGATATACTCAAATTTATCCGATGCAGTGTTGTGGTAAAGATAGAAGTTGTTTTTGTTGTAGATATACCCATCCCAATTGGCTGTAACCACATCCATGGCAGCAACTTTCAGATAATCCTGCACATTGAAAACTTTCTCTAACTCGTAGGGGAGATTATCCAATGGGGTGTTGTTTAATATATCAATAAAGTTGGCCAGATCGGTGTAATCGCCGATAGCCGTATTTGTTTTTAAGGCATAGCTTCTTCCCCCACCTTCATATTTATAAAGGTTCGGGTCATCGCCTAGATACTCGAGTGTGGCCGGATACAAGCATTTAAACAGGTTTCCGTCCTGGTTCCGGAAGCGGGATTCGGCAAATTCCTCATCAATGTGTTCAACATTAATATAGAGTCCGTGGTAGTTGTTGTTGATGTAAACCCTCACATGGGTTGATCGTGGTGCAGGAATCTCCAGTGCCCTGCAAAGATCCCAGCAGATTTTGCTTCGTGCTACCGTGGGATCATTGTGCTCACCGTTCAGGTTCATCTTTTCGAGGCCATAGTATTTTCTTCCGCTTTCGTATGTGTTGAAAGAGACCTTAAACGATTTTTTTGCAGATTGCCTTGATGTATTTCCCCGGAGTCTGAAGCCAATATTTTCTATCGTGTCGTGTATGGTTCCATTGTTGAATTCAAAAGTCGCATGCCATTCGATGTTGCTGTATGGATTGTCATAAATCCACTGCAGCGTATCGGGATCGATCGAGATGTCGATCCTGGCAACAACATCATCCCTGAAAATTTCCCCGTCGTCAGGTAGGACAGGCTGTGAAAAAACAGCCGTTGCCTGCATGACGAAAGCTAAGGTTATGATTTTTAGTAAATGATTTTTCATGGTTGTAAATTTAGTGATTTATCGGAGTTCGAGAACCATTGGTGTATGAGCAGGGATATTCAGTTTGGTTAAAAAGAAGGTTTTACCGGCCAGGATGTTTTTGCCATATGTGTAGCCATCCACCATTTCACCATAATATTCCGGATCGAATTTAATTGTTTTGTCAGAGGTATTTAACACCACCATTACCTTATCGTTATCATCATACCTGAAATAAACGTACAATCCGTCAACCGGAATAAAATGTTTCAATTTTCCGGTATGGATCACGGCTTTGTTTTTTCTCCAGTTCAGAAGCCTTTCCATAAATTTAACGGCCTTCACCTGGTCGCTGTTTAATCCTTCCCGGGTAAAGGCGTTGATGCTGTCACCCGTCCATCCGCCCGGAAAATCTTTTCTGATATCACCGTGACCATTATGTTCAAGGCCTGTCATCAATACCTCAGTTCCATAATATACCTGTGGTACACCGCGCGTTGTCATCAAAAAAGCCATGGCCAGTTTGAAACGATCGGGGTCTTCACCCAGTTTGGAATAGAGGCGGTCGCCATCATGGTTATCGGCAAAGGTTACAATATCCAGCGGTTTGGCGTAGAGGTAATCCTGGGTTAAAATATCATACATCCTGATGATGCCCGTTGACCACCCCTGTTGTTCGGAAAAGGCATAACGAAAAGCGTCATACATCGGAAAGTCAAAAACGTATGGTAGGTTGGATTCCAAACCGGTTTGCATTTTGTCGCCCGCCTGCCATGCTGCCACCTGCGACGGATTTGATAACCATACTTCGCCCACCATCGAAAAGTCAGGATATTCTTTAAGGACCCGTTTTGCCCATTCTGCCATGGCTTCGGGATATGGGTACGGATAGGTATCCATCCTGATCCCGTCGAGGCCGGCATACTCAATCCACCAGATGCTGTTTTGGATAAGGTAGTTAAGTAGAAATTCATTGTTCTGGTTCAGATCGGGCATACTGGTGTCGAACCAGCCCTTCTGGAAACGCTCCCTGTCGGTATCCGAAGCATAGGGATCAAAAACCGACCCTCCCCTGAAATTCGACCGGGTGAATTCCGGAAACTGGTGGATCCAATCCTGCGAAGGTAGATCATTAATCCAGTAATGGTTACTGCCACAGTGGTTAAAGATCATGTCCATGATCACTTTCAGCCCTTTTTGGTGCATGGACCCGACCAGCAATCTGTAATCTTCATTGGTGCCCATTCGGGGATCGACCTTGTAAAAATCGGTGATGGCATACCCGTGATAGGAGTAAGCCGGCATATTGTTTTCGAGCAGTGGGTTAAACCAGACGGCTGTAAAGCCCATATCCGAGATATAATCCAGGTGATCGGCAACACCTTTGATATCGCCACCATGCCTGCCGTTTGGATTTGACCTGTCTGCCTTTTCGAGGGTCTCATTACCGGAGTCGTTGCCCTCATTGCCATTGGCAAACCTGTCGGGGAAAAGCAGGTAAATCACATCGCTCTGATCGAAACCCTTCCGGTTTGCCGATCCCGGCCTTCTGGCTTTGAGTTCATAGGTGACCTCGGCAACGGTCTTCCTGCCCACCTTGAATAGGATCGGGAATGTTCCGGGCCGGGCTTCCGGATCAATTACCAGATCGATAAAAATATAATTGGGATTTTCGGGTATGGAGGTTCCTGAAATATCTACACCCTGGTAATCGATTACCGGTTTTGCAGATGAAATCCCATCACCATAAACCAGAAGTTGCAGGTTTGGATTTTTCATTCCGGTCCACCAGGAGGGCGGTTCTACCCTGCTGATGGTTACCTTTTGTGCAAATATCGAAACGTTAAAAACAAAGATTAATAAAATTGTAAAAAAGTGTTTAAAAAATGTCGTATTCATTTTTAATTAGATTTTATTATTACTGATAAAATTAATGGCCCATTAAAAATTTTATTGCCTTTTTTGCTCAAGTAGCCATTTGTATAATATTGGATTCGAGTAGGTTTCGGTCCATGAATCATGGCCGGCATCGGGGTAAACCGTAAACTCTACCGGATTACCATTTTTCTTCAGCGCATTCACCATTTCCTCACTTTTGCTTATGGGTACAACATCGTCTTTTGCACCATGAAATACCCAGGCCGGCATTTTACCCAGCCTCTCGACGCGATTCGGATTTCCTCCGCCGCAAACCGGGACAATGGCTGCAAAGTAGTGAGGGTATATTAACGCAAATTCCCATGCACCAAACCCGCCCATGCTGAGGCCTGTAAGGTAGATACGGTTTGTATCCACCGGATAAGTTGCAATGATGTCTTCCAAAAATTCTCTTAATATTTCGATATCCCACCAACTATCAGCCGGACATTGTGGTGAAACGATGATGAATGGCAATTTCATTTCCTGGGCAATTTTTGGTGGACCATGTTTTTTCACCAATTCAATATCATTTCCACGTTCGCCCGAACCATGTAAAAACAGGATTATGGGATAGATTTCGCCGGAAGATTCATCGAACCCGGGTGGGAGGTAGCGCAAATAATTCATATCCACATCCCTGCATAGGGTTTTGGTGAATTTTTTCGGTGATTGTAAGTCTTGTGCATCCATGCCAATACTCATCAATACAATACATGAACATAATATCAATATTTTCCTTTTCATGCCATACAAAGGTTTCGGGCAAAAGTATTGTTTTTTTTGTTAATGAATTTAAACTGTATTGGTTATAAATTAGCGGTGATGGTTGATTTAGCGTGTAATTTCATCATCAAAGTATTTATTTTGCCACCTGAAACCAACCTCTATTAAACGAATTATGAAGGTTTGGATATTGATATTAGGAAGTATGAAGCCAAAGCATAAGTTGTTGACCTATATTTTTTATCTCAGGAAAAAATACCTGAACGACAGGCAGTACATGATGATACTGAGCATCGTTATTGGTTTCCTGAGTGGTCTTGCTGCGGTGGTCATCAAAAATGCAGTAAAGTTTGTAAAATCATTGCTGACGGCAGGGTTTAATGTTGAACTGGATAATGTTCTTTATATTTTCTATCCCGTAATCGGAATTATCATTACGGTAATTTTCATCCGCTTTATCCTCCGGCAATATGTTGGTGACGGGGTGCCGACTGTTTTATATGCTATTTCCAAGAACAATGGAATCCTCAAGGCCCACAACATGTTTTCATCTATGGTAACAAGTGCACTTACCGTAGGTTTTGGGGGATCGGTAGGATTGGAGGGGCCAACAGTGGCAACGGGTGCAGCTATTGGGAGCAATATCGGAAAATTTCTCCATTTAAATTATAAACAAACGGTTACATTGCTTGCTGTAGCAAGTGCCGGAGCTATGTCGGCAATTTTCAAATCACCCATTGCCGCCATTATTTTTGCCGTTGAGGTCATCATGCTTGATTTGACACTTGCTTCACTTGCGCCATTACTCTTATCTTCCGTTACGGCGGCACTTACCTCTTATTTTTTCCTGGGTATGGATGTGCTTTACCCGTTTGATATTGTTGAGAAATTCAGAATGAAAGATATCTCACTTTACATATTACTGGGTGCAGTCACCGGTATTGTAAGTTTGTATTTCACGAAAATCTTCCTCTTTTTCCAGAATTTCTTTTCGCGTTTTGCCAAATGGTATATCAGGCTCATGATTGGTGGTGTGTTGCTTGGTGTGCTCATCTTTTTGTTTCCCTCATTGTATGGGGAGGGTTATGAGGCCACCAACTCCTGCCTGCACGGAAGTACCCTTACATTGTTTGGTAATAGCCCCTTTTATGATTTCAGGGACAGTGCTACAGCCGTTATTATTTTAATGATCGCCATAATATTGCTAAAGATTGTTGCAACATCCCTTACATTTGGTGCTGGGGGAATTGGCGGTATTTTTGCCCCTACATTGTTTATGGGAGCACATGTGGGTTTACTGTTTGCGATTATCCACAACAGTTTAGGATTTGATCAGATTTCCGAAACAAACTTTGCCCTTGTAGCAATGGGTGGACTTATTGCCGGTGTGATTCACGCCCCCCTTACCGCTATATTCCTGATTGCCGAAATAACACAAGGATATGAATTGTTTATGCCGCTTATGATCACCTCTGTGGTTTCGTTTATGACCATCAGAATATTTAACCAAAACTCTGTTTACACAATCCAATTGGCCAAACGTGGCGAGCTCCTTACCCACCATCAGGATAAAAATGTGCTGGCGATGATTAAAATTGACAAGTTGATCGAATCAAATTTTAAAACTGTTAACAATGAGGCAACATTGAGAGAATTGGTAGAAGTAATCGAGGACAGTCATAGAAATATTTTCCCGGTGGTGGATGATGAAGGTTTCTTTCACGGGCATGTTATCATGGATGATTTACGGCATATCATGTTTAAACCCGAACTGTACGACACCACCAGTGTTCGCAGCCTTATGATCATTCCGGTTTATACCATATCACCCAACGATAAGGTGGAAGATATCGCCCAGAAATTCCAGGAATCCGGAAAATACAATATGCCGGTTATTGATGATGGTAAATACGTGGGATACATTTCCAAAGCCAACCTGTTTCACGAATACCGGAAGAAGCTAAAGGAGGTTTCGGAGTATTGAGCGGAGCGCAAAGCGCCAAGAGCGGAGAGCAAAGTGCAAAGCGCGGAGAGCGAAGAGTAAAAATCACATTTTTGAAAATGATGAACCAGCGTGGTGTAGTAGATACGCCACGCATGGCGTATCTACCACCCGCAATCTGATTATCATTCAGTTATTCGTAATTTTGAATATAATTGACAATTCGTTTAATGCAAGTTTCAAAATCTTTATTTACTTCTTTTTCCCAGAACCGCATCACCATCCAACCATCCTTTGCTAACAATTCATTGTTAATTCGGTCACGTTGCATGTTTCTTTCAATTTTTGGGATCCAAAAATTTCGATTGGTTTTTAGTGTGAGTTTTTTTTCATTCCAGTTGTATCCATGCCAAAATTCACCATCAATAAAAATAATCAATTTGTATTTCGTGAAAACAATATCTGGTTTGCCAGGTATTTTTTTTACATTTTTTCTGTACCTGTAACCAAGATTCCATAAGGATTTTCTTAATTTCAATTCGGGTTTGGTATCCTGCGATTTAATTTTACTCATTATTGCAGCCCTTTTCTTTGTTGTGTAGAACCCGTTTTCTTCGTTAAAACGGGGAACAATAATGCTATTTTCAGAATACGCTTTCAACTTGACAATTGTTAAATAAATTATTACAAAATTAGTAAATTAATTCAAAAATATAGATAGTTTTGTAACCATGTATAATGTTGTGTAATATGGTTATTTTTATGAAAGAGTATTATTCTTTATCAGAGGTGGCTGATTTATTATCTGTAAGCAAAGAAACATTAAGGCGATGGGATAGAAACGGAAAACTCAGTGCAGTTAGGGAGCCTATGAGCAATTACAGGGTTTATCACAAAGACCAACTAAAGCTTTTTGATTCCCTTGATATATTTTTAAATTCAACCGGACATAATAACAAAGCAATACCTAATAGGGACTATCAGGCAATTGAATTATTTGCAGGTGCTGGGGGATTGGCTTTAGGTTTGAAACAAGCAGGAATTAAGTGCCTTGCATTAAATGAGTTTGATCACTGGGCTTGCGAAACATTAAGAAATAATGAGCCGGGTTGGAATGTAATTGAAGATGATGTTAAAAATGTTTCTTTTGCACAATTAGAAGGGAAAGTTGATATAGTTACTGGTGGGTTTCCCTGCCAGGCTTTTAGCTATGCAGGAAAAAAACTTGGGCTGAATGATGCAAGGGGCACATTATTTTATGAGTTTGCCCGAGTAGTTAATGAAACAAAACCAGCGATTTGCATTGGTGAGAATGTTAGGGGATTATTAAACCATGATAGTGGACGTACCATTCAGGGGATGATTTCAATATTAGATGAAATTGGGTATAATGTAGTAACACCAAAATTGTTTAAAACAATTTTGTATCGGGTACCACAGAAAAGGGAACGGTTATTAATAGTTGGTATTAGAAAGGATATTAATCAAGATTTATTTGAATTCCCGAAGCCGTATGGTAAAATATACACGCTAAAAGATGCTCTTAAAAAAGGCGAGTTATTTGATTGTGATGTACCACAATCCCCTGGCTCCAAATATCCCAAAAAAAAGAAAGAAGTTTTAGACCTGGTTTCTGAAGGTGGGTATTGGCGCGAATTGCCCATAAAAATCCATTTCGTACCCTTCAAAGATTGGATTATGTAGTGCTGCTGGGTCCGTATTAGCAACATAAAATATGTCTTCCAAACTACCGAAAACAGTAGATAGCGACGTGCCAGAAGAAGATCAGCACAGTCACGATGACCCCGTGGGGCACCTTGGGCTTCTCGAAAGACTTGGTCTCGGCCTCGAAGCTCGGGAAGCTCGGGTTGTCGTAGGTGTAAGGCATGGTGTACTCCTTGATCGGGTGGTGCGGCGGGTTCAGACGGAGGTTGGGCTCAGCAGTTGTCGATCGGCCAGCCCTCGAAGTAGTTGGCCAGGATCTCCAGCGCCCGGCGCTTGGTGTACGCGCCCTTGAGG
>JABMQA010000030.1 GCA_013203545.1 Bacteroidota bacterium | reverse complement strand
CAGTGAAGGCATTTTTTACAAATTTTCTCCCATCATCCGAAAAGACCGGAAGCTTGAATGGGAAGACATCGATAAGGTTTATGTTAGAAAATACAAACCCATCCGCGAATACGGGGGATGGGGGTTCAGAACCGGAAGGAGCGGTAAAGCTTTGAATACTTCCGGGAATATGGGCTTGCAAATTGAGTTTAAAAATGGCAAGAGACTGTTAATCGGTACCCAAAAACCAGATGAAATGGAGCGGGTTTTAGAAAAGCTGGACGTTAAGTTATCTGACCAAAGGAAGCGTTCCTCTTCTTAAAACAGGTATACTGATTTTTTTAGATCGTTAAAAAGACCTGTTGTTTTGCACAAATCGCTGAGTCGGATTACAAATCCGACTCCCTATCTCCCAATTGGTAGCTGAGCTTCTTATTTTGTATAGATCCTTAACAGGCACAATCAATCAGAAATTTTTGTTATAGCAACGTTTTTTGCGAGAAGTTCCGCCTATGGTAGAATAGCGAAACAATCTGTTGATCCCCTTGTTTGCTGTCAGTTTTATGCAAGCAATCAGCAGAGCCCATAGTGGTTGGGCCGGACGTGGACGTCCGTTCGAGTGAACGGTTGGATTATTGAGTCGCGGATTGCAAATCCGCGCCAGTTGATTATTCCTTAATTATTTTCCAGGTACTCATCCGGGAATCTAAAATAATTTTTAGAATATAGGCCCCGGCATGTAGTTTTGATAAATCCACATCTGTTTTCCTGCGCTCCCAATACATCCTGGTAAACCACCTCCTCACCGTCTTTCATATCTTTGTTTTCACCCGTATCATCCGATGGCAGCTCAATTACATGCCGCTCTACCCGGTTACCGGCCTCATCTTAGGTGTAATTGATTTTATAGTCTGGCTGGCTGAAAAGGG
Source organism: Bacteroidota bacterium (assembly GCA_013203545.1). Lineage (GTDB taxonomy): Bacteria > Bacteroidota > Bacteroidia > Bacteroidales > 4484-276 > JABMQA01. The sequence goes on along the minus strand of JABMQA010000030.1, from coordinate 4,565 downwards.
CCGGGGCGGCAAACAGCCATGCTGCTATTATTAATAATTTTTTCATATTTGATGTTTTCTATGCGTTTTAACAACTATTGCTTTTTTACTTTGGTTACAGCTTCCCTTTATTTAAATTCTGTGGCACAGTCAATTCTTATCGAGGATTGCATCCGTCCAGCTGGATTGACCCGGACGTGGACGTCCGCGCCAGCTGGGGGCATGATAGCAAACAAACATGGTGCAAATAAAATTAGTTTTTTCATTTTTTAAGAGTTTTATTAATGATTACATTTTTGTATCAGCTTGATTGGAACAGACAAAAACAACCGTACCAACTGGAGCCAAATCTTCAGTTTTGTTTCATGAAAGAGTTATTGCTTTTAACTTTTAACATAGTTTTTGTTTCCTATTTTGTAACACTATGAAAAGTTTTGCTCATGACTCGGACGAAAGATGTCCGAGATAGCTGGTGTTATTTCCAGTAAAAAGACAATCCTAATTTCATAAGTACTCCGTTTACAGTTTCTGTTTTGTTTTTGATATTTATCAGCCTGTGTGATAATTTACCTCTTGGATAAAGGTTACTTTTTTCTCTTGTCATAATATAAAGATTTTCTCCATCTGGTGTCCAACAAATATTTACAACAGTCTGATTATTTTTAGTTTTATAGAATAGCTTCTTTTTTTTACTTTTTACACTATAAAACCAGACTTCTTTATTATTTGAATATCCAATAATATCACCATTGGGTGACCATATGGGATCAACTCCTTCATCAGTTATTTGTTGATGACTTTTATTTACCAGATCATAAATATAAATTCCATTATCTTTTTTATTAAGTAATGCATATTTTTCTCTGTCATCAGTATACCAGTTTCTTTCATCTGAAATAGAGTAAACAAACTGCTGTCCATCAGGAGAGAAGATACATGAAGAGTTTTGCCGATAATGGATATTGTAAGTATGAAAATTTTCAAGCCGGTCAATTATTTCTTTATTCTTAAAATCTATTACCAAAATATCCAAAGGGGAATAGAACCAACCTTCAGCATTTTTCTTTAATGGTTTATAGTGAAGGTGAATCAAAAGAATGCTATCATTAGGAGAAATATATACTCCTGAAATAATTTCGCCTTTTGATACATCTGCAGCATAAATACTATCGACAATATTTTCATTAATGTCAACCAGGTATAAATGATCATAGAAAGTATATCCATGAATATCTTTAGACGATTCTTTCATTAATAACAAGTCTTGAACATTCAGCCAGCCTAAAACACTTTGATGCTTTTCAGTTTTTCTTTTTACGTAAAAATCTATTCTTTCTCCTTTATAGTATATAATAGATGGTTGTTGCATATTAAATGAATAGATTTTTGAAGGCAATTTGATTGTTTTTTCATTATGCATAGCACATCCAAATAAAAGAATAATGGCCAGTAATATAGTTGTTATTTTTATCATTGTTAAGAATTTCATGATATTGAAATATCTATTAAACCAATTAGGATTAAATGATAATAGTCTCGATTGCCAATGAACCGGAACTGGGCCACTAAATCTACTAACATATGCCCCTCCTGCTCAAAATCCTTGAATAGCATAATGTTTTCAATTGCTAAATAAATAATTTTAAGTCCATGTATGCACAGCTGGCGCGGACGTCCCGTCCGTTCCAGTTGGTAGCAAATTTACAAAATTATTGTGTTGGTTGGTGCATTGGTGATATTTTGCCAGGAAAAAGGTTGTAGCCGGCCCGGACTGGATGTGCGTGAAATTTGATGTGGGCAAACTGTTGACATCATTGTCTGTTGTCAGTTTAATGCAATCGATTAGCAAAGTTCATGGTGGTTGGGCCGGACGTGGACTTCCGTTCGTGTGAGTGAACGGTTGGATTATTGAGTCGCGGATTGCAAATCCGCGACAGTTGGTTTTGAATGATGTAAGGTATATTGGTGATAAAAACCACAGATGAGCGGATTTATAATTAAATGTAATCCTGGCAGAACTCAGTAGGAATTCGCGTATTGTAACTAAGCCAGGCTTTGTAATCCCTGCAACCACACCCAGGCGTGGTTGGATTACTATGGTGTCATCAGGAGGCAAAGAAGTGGCTTACATCATAAACTCTGTCTGGCGACTTCTTCAGGTTGATGAAAGTATCCCGGCGATATAATCCATAATTATTTCAGTGGCACCTCTTTTCGATTCCACGTAACTTCTCGATACGGTTGAACATTTCATAAAGAAGGCCTCATTTTCCATCAGTTTATCAACAACCTGCTGAAACTCATCTTTTGTACTTATGCTAAATGCACCGCCCATTTCAATCAGGTCATTGGCCTCCTGAAATTTCTTATAATTGGGCCCGAAGATTACAGGATTACCAAAAGTGGCGGCTTCAAGTATGTTGTGGATGCCAACACCGAACCCTCCACCGATATATGCTATTTTTGAATATTGGTACAGATGGGATAAAATGCCAATGCTATCAATAATCAATACATCAAACGCATTGATTTTTGAATCATCCAGTTCAGAATATTTTATGACTTTCCCGGGAATTTTTCTAACCAGGGATTCGATACGCTCCGGATGCACTTCATGGGGTGCAAAAATAAATTTCAGACCGGTAGAATTGTTTTGAATAAGCGGGAAAATGAGCTCCTCATCGGCAGGCCAGGTGCTTCCTGCAAGAAGCAGCGGAGATTTGCCTGTAAATTTTTCTATCGCCGCAAAGGCCTTCTTCTCGCGGGCTACTTTGTAAACCCGATCGAAGCGCGTGTCGCCACTCACTGTAACCTGATGAATGCCTGCCTTTTCTAACAGGTCACGGGAAGTTTCATTCTGTACAAAAAAGTGATCTGCCAATTTCAAAATATTCAGTTGCCACTTTCCCCACGATGTAAAAAACCTTTGCCCCGGCCTGAAAATGGCCGAAACATAAATCAACGGAATTTGCCGCTTTGATAACTGCAATATATAGTTGAACCAGTATTCATATTTTACAAAGACCGCCAACGCTGGTTTGATCAGGTCAATAAACAAACCGGCATTTCGGGCTGTGTCAGGTGGCAAATAAAAAATGTAATCAGCACCTGTATAATTTTTGCGGATCTCATAACCGGAAGGTGAAAAAAAAGTGAGCACTATTTGATACTCCGGGTATTTTTCACGAAAATTTTCCATCAGGGGCCTACCCTGCTCAAACTCACCCAGCGAAGCACAGTGGAACCATGCAACGGGCCTGTTGTGGTCTATTTCTGTTTTGATCTGTTTGAAGATACCTTTTCTGCCGGTAACCCATTGTCGTGCTTTTGCATTGAAAAGACCGGCAACCCTGATCAGTATGCTGTAAAGATAAATGGATAAGTTGTATAAAAAATGCATGGATGCGTGGAGCGTTAATGTGTTATCAAATTCCTGATGATATCCCTTTTATTCTAATAATAGTAAAAATCCTCAGGCATCCGTCTTCTTATCGGAATAACCCAGCCTGCTTTAATTCCGGTGAGCATATCAAAACGCTTTTTGTCGTCGCGTCGCATGGTATCGAAATCCATCGAACGGCGATTTTTCGTCCAGGCCTGCAAAAACTCAACGCCAATAAAAAAATTAGCCAGTCTGGTTTTACCCAGGTGCATATAACCAATAAACTGGTTTACCTGGAGGCCATCGCTTAACCTGTCGTATCCTTTAACGTAGTCGCCCATAAGTTGTGGGGCGTTATTATCGGTAACCTCGATGCGGATTTTGTGCTGTAAATACCCGATGCTACCGAGTATCATTATCCCTGAATTGGGATTTGAACCAAAAACCGGGAATATTTTCCCAAACTTAAAGGAAGTATAAAATCCCCTTTCAAAAAGTCTCAATTCGGCAAAGTGGCCCTGCTGGTCGATGATGCCTCCTTCGGAAGTGGCCAGGTTTTGAAGCAGGCTGTCTTCCTTCATGGTGTTTCCAAATATGAAGTTGATATCCGTACCCCAAATCCAGTTTTTTGAAGTTTTTACCAAAAAACCGGGGCCAATGGTTGAACTTGCGCCGAACCGGTCGGCCAGATCACCACCAGGCCATTGAAAGGCAAAAGAAGGATACAGCATGGATATCAAATCGGGTTGCCCCACTTTACTTTCCTCACTTTCCTGACCAAATGATAATTGGAAACAGGTTGGTATAAAAACCAGGAAAAACAGTACAAAATGTTTTATTTTCATAATCATCTCAGTAAAACGCAAAGATAAGGTTTTGATTATTTGCACAAACAAATACTGATTTTGTTTAGGTGATTCTAGAAAATAGCAGACAACATAATTATTTAGCTGGTTGTTCCTGTGTGTGAAGTGGGATATTTTGCCATTCAATTGTCATTTAATAGTCATTGATGGTCATTGATGGTCATTGATGGTCATTTGGTGGTAGTATAAAACGAAGCTATTGGCAACTAATGACGTCCGGCAGACTTCGGCGTGAGCGTTCGACTGAGCTCACGCCTAAGTCTCAGTCAAACGCCGGTGGATGACAGGCAAGAGGTCATCCCGCCCGAGCGGGATACGCCCCACCATCACCCTTAAAT
>JABMQA010000029.1 GCA_013203545.1 Bacteroidota bacterium | reverse complement strand
TGTAGTGTTTTCGGAAAATATAAACGCACTACTTTCGGAAAATGAGGATGCATGATCGGGGCTGTCTCATTAAGTCAGCATGGTATAAATTATTTTCGAAAGGTATAGTAGGAAAAACTTAAAAGATTAACAAACAAGACATTGCCCTGTATTTGGTTGACCAGTACCAATAAGAATAATTCTAATTTTTGAAATAATTACCTTTCCAGCGGATTTGTAATACGCTCTTTCTCTTTGTGGATCATATCTTTTTTTGAGGATAAGCGGAGCTCAAAATCATTAACAAGCATGGCCTTTGGGCCAATATATGATACCGGGAGACCCGTATTTTCACTACTAGTTGATTGTGTTGGGTAATAGGCATACTCATCCATATAATCATAATCTGATCGATATGAATTGTTAAAAAACAAATTTGTAACAATAGTTTCTTTAGAGAACTGAGTGCTTTTCATAGCAGCGTCTGTAATTTGATCAGAGAAAATTATATTTCCAATTCGTGTTTCGGTGCCACTTTCCAGATCAACTTTATAATAGTTAACTGGCATGATGGCAATATCCGATGGTAAACTTCTTATTATGATGGCGTAATCCAATCCTTCCTCTTTAGCCATTTTTATGAGTTCGCTTTTTAGTTCTGATATGGCTTTATTCTCTGAAGCCTCAACCACAGTAACTGAAGGGCCTCTGAAATGCCCGACCCCGCCTCGGGTAAAGAAATAACGTTTATGGCCATTGGAGGAATCTGTAACACTGGTAGGTGTTCTTGAGGACAGAAACCCTCTAAGTATCCCATCAGATACCAGAACAATAGAATCGTTCGGAATAACACCTTCTGAATCTACAGGATAACTGCCAAACAGGTGTTTACCATTCCAGGTCTTTAGTGTTGGTTTTGCCAAAATACTTACGCCTGAAGCAATTATTTTTTTTCCGACTTTTGACTGCCACTTATTTTCTATTTCCTCATAGAAAACTTCACCGTTGTTGCTGGATACCAGGTTGTTTCTTTCTGCAAACAAGCTCCTTTTTGGTGTAAAGAGGTTTCTTATAAATACACTTGCAGTTATTTGTCCATCGAACAATACGGGTCCGGAATAGGCTTCTTTTAGGTCTTCTGTTTTCTTTGAAACAATAAGGTTTTCAGCTAACAGGTCAATTTCCGTTTTAAGGTTCTCTTTTGTTGGTAACTTATCTACAGACAAGGCCATAATCGAAAGGATATTTGTTATCTGCTCATCCTTTTCGTTTTTGGCAGATAAATTGATTGATAAGGTGGTCAAATCCATCGGAAAACTGATAAAGCTACCCTCGCTACTAACATAAAAAACATCGTTTCGATAGAGGCTTATATCGGCTTCAGAAAAACAGAGCCCGGGGTATTCATAATACAAATTCGATAGTGAACGCACTTTTTTGGTTAAACTATCGAGTTTGATTGGATTGGTTTGCCTACTGATGTTTATATTTACCGCCGGGGCAGGAACAAAATCATCATAGCTTAGCGATGTCTCTGGAATCTTCCCATTTTGGATAAGGTTCATTTTTCCCTTGTGATTGGCTCCAGCCCTTTTGTAAATGTCATTTGAGTTTAACCAAAATGCCCGACGAATACCGAAGTAATCATTTTCTAGCGGAAAAAGCGGAAACAGGCTTCCGAAACCACCATTAGAATAATTATCATCCTGACTTTGATCTCTGAAATTTTCATCATTTATTTTATAACCTCCAACAATCAGACGGTATGACCACCCCCTATAATTGTTACTATCGATAAAAGAGATGGCACCCAGTTCACCCAAAACGGATAAGGAATACGTATCAACCAATTCATAACTCATGTATGAAACCGTATCATAATCTTTATACTTAAGTTCTTTCATGCTCCGGGTTATTTCATCTTTCATACTATTAAATATGATGCGATAAGAGGTATCTTGACCGGTAACTTGAGTAGCGAAAAGTATAATGAATATTTTAAATGTAAATATGTGGTATCTGTTCTCGAAACGCATAATTGGGTTGTTTATTTATGGTTATCAATTATTTCCGGATCTGGTAATATTGGCCATTCAGGTTTGAAGCTGAACTGGTTTTGGGTTTCTATTTTTCTCACCAAAATGGCGGGTGCCACAGTCGAAACAGGAATACCTCCTGACTCAGCGCCACAAATCCCCGAAAAAGTATCCATTCGATCTCCAGCAGCAATAATTTCAGAGAAAATGATTAACGGTGTGCCTATAAGGTTTACGCCTGTTACCAGTTCATCTGGTCGGCCATCAACATTTATTCTATAAACTTCCAAAGGAATGATGTTGAAAAAATCAGGTGCAAAATTCATAGTATTGGTATATCCTCCTGAGACTGTTTTAAAATAATAGCCGTACTCAACTTTTTGTTTCTTGCACTCCTTTATCAATTTCTTTTTCAGATAACTGAAGCTTTTAGGGTTTTTTGTGGTAACAAATAGATTGGATTGTCTTGCTACCGGATCAGTGCCAAGGTCTCCCCTACCATGTCCGTTCGACTGATTAAAACCTTCAATAGGCTTCCGTGACATCAGAAACCTTTTTAATATACCATCCTGAATGATTATAACTTTTTGTGCTTTAATACCCTGATTGTCAAATTTGTAATAACCCACCAAATCCTTCTCCCCATAATTTGATATGGTGGGATCAGAATAAACCGACAGATCCTTATTAAGGACAGGTTCATCAATTTTTTCTTTAAATGTTTTACTGTTAAATGACAAATTCATTCTATGTCCTTCAATTCTATGTCCCAGTATTTCATGAAAGAAAACACCTGCTGCACCTGGTGAAAGTATGGCAGGCCCTGAAAAAGGTTCTGCCTTAGGTGCTTTGCTTATGGCGATTATTTTGTTACGCACCTCAATGAGTTCAGCCATTATTTCTGAATCGTCAGTGAGGCCCTGTGGTGTAAAGGCGTAAAATGCATGTGTATAGGGTATGAATTCACCTGATGATGATTTTCCTGTAATGAAAAAACGTATGGTGCACAAGAAATGGTTTTGAACGATTTCTGTTTCTTCTGTGGAAACAAAATATTCCCTGTCGATCGTATAATTAAAACTGCCGCTGGCCAACAGAATATCCGGGCTGTTTTTAAAAACAGAAGTGTATTTGTTTAGTTTATCCTTCCAAATATTTGCATCCACACGGCAGCTTTCATCCGCAGGCTTCGGTTCATAGTATTTTTCAGGACTTTGCTTTGAGAAGTCACCTGATACGGCCGAATCCGATTCCTTCGCATTCTCTTTTTTATGCACGTACAATTTTACAATATCCTTGTACAAATTGTTGGTGATTTCCCAAATTTTGTATTTAACCAGGTTGGTGTCGTTTTCTTTAGGTAGCAAACAAAAATTATTGCGGCGAAAGTCCATTCCGTGAATCCTCTGGTCAGTAATGTGCGTATTGTCGAAGTCATAACTCCCTGCCTTGATGGTAGGTGCCATCCGTTTGATCTTGTTTTCGGAAAACTGGGTGATACATCCATTGGTTGAAACCATTGATATGGAATAAGAATCCGAGGCACTGTATGCCATAAAATAGGGCGGGTATTCTTCCTTTTGCAATTCATTAAACTCATACTGAAGCTCTTCTTTTAGAATATTCAGCAATACATCGTCCTGGGACTTTGCGGGTAAAAAAAGGAACGTCAGTAATACGAGTGCTAAAAATTTACTTTGTTTAATCATGGCATAAATAGTATCATTCTGATTGAAGTATTATTTTTGTATAAAATTATAATT
>JABMQA010000316.1 GCA_013203545.1 Bacteroidota bacterium | reverse complement strand
TCAAATTCAGCTTCACATCCATCTTTTGTTGACCAACAGAGGTGTCCGCATCAAAAACCATGTAATCGGGACTGAAGTAAAAATAGCCCTGGTTTTTCAATATTACGTCGATGCGGTTTCGCTCTCCAATAAAATCAGATAGGCTGTAAATCTGCCCCGGACGAACCATCGTCCCCGCTTTATGCCGGTTGATCATTTCAATCAGGTGACTGCTACCAGCCGGAAATTCAACCGATTTTATTATATATGGTTTGTTAGGTATAGCAAAAAAGCCAACGCTGGCAGTTTTGTTTTTTTTATCCACTTCATAACTAACGCTTGCGTGGAAATTACCCCTGTTTTCAAGCCGGTTAACCATTGCTGCATTAATCTGGGGTAGATTCAGGTTGCTAAGTTTTACAGGGGCTTCACCTAATTTGTATTTAATCCAGTATTTCAGCCCTTTTTCCTTTTTGGGTTCCGATACCATGTTATGAATGCTAAGAAATGGCCGCATCCACAAAAATTTTGCATTGGGTGTTTGTCGGATAATACCATATAATTCGTTTGCCGTAGATCTGTGATTGGCCAAAAATTGGGACGAATCAAAATGGACATGTGACCCCGAATAAAGATACTCCCCCTCACTCAGTTTTCCTAAACCCGTACACCCTGATAGTATCAAAACACCGATGGCAAAAACTGATATCGTCAGTTTCAGGTAACAATTGCGATTTATGAGGTTACAGATCATCATTGGTTATTGTTTCCCTTCTCAGTTTCATTCCCCGGGACTAACCCTTCCGATTTAAGCCCGTCATTGTTTTGCTTCTTTTCTTTTTCTTTTTGCTTCTTTTCCTTATGACGTATGAGGCTGTTAAAACTTTTCTCAAGAATAAATGCAATTCCACTATATGTCACTTCCCCGTCAAACAAATCGTAGGCATTTTCGCGATAAAGTCTCAGTTTGTACTCACCATTTTCGGTCAGGTCGTAGGTCACGGCAAATTCACCATACATATTCTGCGATGTCTGACCGGAATATTTCTTGTTATCGCCTTCCAGGTCAAAAGATCCGGATGCCTCAATTGTAAGGCGGTCGTGCATCAGCTTTTTCGAAACCTGAACATCCAGTTCGGTCCGGGTCTGACTCGATCCGCCACCGTAATCATCATAAGTGGTTAACCCAAAATTCATATCTACACCTTTTACAAATTTGTTTGATATCTTGTTGAGTTGTGCGGCTAAAATTCCATTTACGCTATTTCTCGCTGCCGTTGTAGCGATGTTGTCCGGCGAACTACCCGTAGATGCCAATGGATTTTCGGCAATAAAACTCCCGGTAACCAACAAGGCAAAAACCTGTTTATTGAGTTCTGATTCCCTGTCGGGGGAATTTAAAAAGGTGAGTTTTGATGCGATTTGCGGATAATTAATCAGGTCTTTATCGGGAAGCATAATTCCAAAACCCACCTTTGGTTCCGCGATAAATCCACTTATTTTAAGCAACACCTCATACGGTAGCCGCTGCATAAAAACCTGTTTTTCGGCATCACTCATCGAAGTGGTTTCATTTGCTACCAATGCCAATGACGAAGTTCTTACTACATGCTTTGCAGTTAGATTGATGTTGGCATCCATTGGCCTGCCCGACCATGCAACACTACTGCCAGGCTGAAGCGTAAAACTCTTTTTTACCAAACCATAAAACGACAGCTGATAATACCCGTTTCTTACCTCAAACACACCCGTAATTGTTTGTCCCCCACTCTGATCAAGGGTGATGTTCAGATCTGCAATCCCGCCAATGGTTAAATAATCGCCAGAATAGGGGTCGATGATTACCGTAAATTGTGCTTCGGGGCTCAATTTTAAATTAGCAGTGAGGTTAATTCCGGAAATTTTTGGCATGATCGAGTCAGTGAGATAATCACCTTTCACCCTGGCGAAAAGGGTATCAGCCAATAGGTTGGGGTCATTAAAATTAACGATGCCTTCAGAAGACACCAATTCTATCTCACTCCCCGGCAGCACATAGGTGAGGTTGGTACCCTTATCAATGGTTAGGTCTGCTTCAATTACAGGCAGTTTCATGTCGCCCCTAATTTTAAGGTCAGTGCCAAGAAAAAGGCTACCATAAAACAGGCTGTTGTCTGCTTTAGTGCTGTTTACGGGTTGAAAATGATCTGCGTGAATATTCAGGTCAAATCCGAAGTCGGTGAAATTTGTGGTAAGAATATCGCCATTTAACTCAAGTTGCTTGTCAGTAGCGTCGGTAATTGTAAACTTATCAAAATGCACCCCTTTATCATCCAGTCTAACTGATTCATGGTTGAGCCGGGCGAGAAAATTAAGGCTGTTGATTTTCATACTCACCGAATTAAAGGTTAAAAATCCATTGATTTTTGGATCTGATCCGGTGCCCAAAATTTGAAATTCCCCATCTAATTTCCCGCTCATCTGCGAAAGCTGATTGAAAGTGAACCTTTCAAATCTACCAAAATTTTCGATATCAATTTTTGCATTGAAGTCGTATGCTGTATCAGCCTGAAGATTATGGTATCGCCCATCCAGCGTAATGGTATTTTCCGAATTTTCCAGCTTTACAGCAACCTGCACCTTTTCTTCTGACGCTTCAAATTTCAGAAAAAGGTTTCCTGCCAGGGTATCAAGTACATGCAAATCCCGAATAGTCAAATCAGCATCAATTTGTTCGCCACCCATATTTCGATCGAATGCAATACTGCCATTTAAAACACCACCAAACAATCCGTACATGTGAGTGGACCTTACAATCCCCAAAATGTTTTCGATCCCAAATTTCTCAAACCCTATATTTATTTTTTCATCTGATGTAACTATCGAAACCTTCTCATCTTTGTGATTGAAATTAAATGCGTTGGTATATATTCCGCTTTCAGTAAATTCCAGGAAATTTCCATCTTCAATTTCCCAGGGATTCCCGTTTAAAACAAGCCCATCCCTGACAAATGAAATAATTAAGGAAGTATCCAGCCATAAAATTTCGTTCGAAAACAGGTAATCCCTGTTGGTGATTTGCTCTCCCAAACTGATTTGCGAAGATATCTTACCCGCCCGAATACTTTCATTAACAATAAAATTCTTAATAAATAAAGTATCGTAAGCTATTTCGTTCAACCCCAATTCGAAATCCAGATTATTATCCCGGCCCCGTGCTGAAAGAAAAAGTGAATCGAGGTGAAACGCATCGTATCGTATGGCGGGAATCTTAAAATCGACATCCAGCCGGTTATCGTCACTAAAATATTTCACAACAAAATCATTAATCACAAGCATTTCGATGTCAGGTAGTAAAAAATCCCGGAAATTGTCCGCGGCATTAAAATCGATGGTCAGCCCGAGATATTTACCCTTGGGTAGTTCAACCGTGTCCCTGAGGTTAAGATACTTTTTCAAGGCTGACTTCGCAATCCCCTCAAGTTCGGCCACATGGGCGTTGGTATTTGCATAAGCCATCAAAAGATCCGATTCAATCTTTAATGTGGCGCTGTCGGCAGATAAAAGAGTTTCAATTGAAACTTTGTCGATTGGTATTTCACCCGATTCATCGATAAACCTGGTGGTTGAAAAGTTAATGTTTGCATCCGCATTTTCAAGGTCGGTATAATTGATGATCCCTTTAAAACTTGTGCTCAATGCTATTTTTTCTTCAAGCAATTTCAGTTCAAACAAATTGACCAATTCCAGGTTTAAGTCGCATGAAAACCTCATCTCCTTATTATTAAGATCGGCGGAAGCATCGAGCTGGAAACGTAAATTGGGATCTGTTGAACTGATGTTTGAATGAATCAACATTTTTTCAATCCCACCACCAATTTTAAGGTCATGATATCCATAGCCATTATACCACGCTTCATTTATGTTCACGTCCATTTTGGCAAAGATCGAATCGGATGCAGCGCCCGACCCACTCAACTGTGCATTTAAATCAAGCGTGCCAATCTGTTGATCATGCAGCATAGTACCGAGCTCCCAATTTTTGATAGCCAGGATCAGATTAAACGTATCCCTGCCGGCTTCCTTTTTTTCATAGAAAAGTGTATCGGCACGGATAGCTCCGAATTCCGATGATAGTAAAAAGTTGGCCCGTAATGAATCGGTTTTCCCGCTAACCATTGCTGCAATTCCGGTATATTCAGGCAGCTCCAGACCACTGAACCAGGCAGTATCCAATAAGGTTTGAATATCATTCCTGGTTGAATATAATGTGTCCAGATTTATTTGAAAGCTCAGGTTATCAGGCTCTGGTAATCCAAAAATGTTACCTGATAGCTTTATCCTGGTTTGATCTGTAACATCCACCATTAGATTGTCGATGGTAAGGTTGTTCAGCTTACCCGATGCATCCAGGTTAATCACCGGAGAGAGAAGGAGGTATTTCCGCAGTAATTCATTTTCTGCCAGTGCAGGGGCAAAAAGGGGTATCTCCCCTAAAGCTAACCTGGTGTTTTCAATACTAAAACTGAGACCGATATCTCCCGGATTGGACGATAATTGTTCAAAGCTTTGAAAATCCAGCGATATGTCGGTGTTTATACTTGTTTTGCCGCTTTCCAGTTCAAACGCTGACAAATGAGCAGACTCTCCGGAAAGTCGCACAATTGATGTGAGTTTGTTCAGGTTAAGCCCGGATTTTTCATGGAATGCTAAATTATTCAGGGTAACACGCATACTATCCGGAAAAAGCACAAAGTCTTTCAAATCCAGCTTTAATCCGGTAAGATGTAAGTGTGAAAAGTCAATTCCCGTTTCAACATCGGCTATCGCATTGTTGTCGAAAGATGCATTAATGTTCTGAAGCCGCAAATGGTTCATAGTGATCTCCCAATCAGGGAAGGGGCTATTGGCTAAATTGATACTATCCGTATTATCTCCAATAACCGGTGGTTGTTCAGCTAAACTATCCCCTTCATTCAGTATTGCCAGTATGACTTTGGCCTGTGTGTCTTCAAGTGAAAAAGTCCCAAGGTCGAGGTGCCTATTGTTCAGATCAATTTTTTCGGGCCTGAATTCCAGAGCGCCGATGTCAATTGTAAAATCCTGCTCCAAATCCCGGTTACGATAAGCCAACGAAACATTGTCAAGAAGCAACTTCTTTAATTTCAAACCCGGTAAAGATGCCGACTCTGATGGTGTTTGATCATCCGCTGTACCGCTTTCCCCGTTTTCAGATGACAGAACTTGCCACATTTCAACAAATCCCCTTGTGTTATTCAGCTCGATGTTATCCACATCAAACATCAAATCATCCAGGTTTAATGCACTTAATGCAATGCTAAGTTTACCGAGATTAAATCCCGCATCTGTACCAATCAAATCATCATAGTAGGAGCCTTGCACATTTTCTAAAAATACTCCACTAACCGAAAAAGTCCAGGGATCGCCGGTGCATAATTCGGTTGTTTCCGGTGAGCCGGTACTTGAGAACGCATCGGGTATGTATTGAAAATTAAAAAGGTTTTGAGGTGCCTTACGGTGGACATTTGCATGCAGGTTACTTATTGTCAGGCTATTTACTTCTATTCTTTTTCTGATCAACTTCAGCAAATCAATATCAACTTTTAATTCCCCTAAATAAAGCAAGGTATCATCCTGTTGATCCTGAAGGTAAACACCCGAAATTTTTATGGCTTTTGGAAAGGTGATTTTTACACTGCCAACATCTACAGGTGTACCTATTTTATCTTCCAGGTAAGCGCATATCTTTCCGGTTATCAAAGTTTGTACAGGAGAAGTATTCAAAAGAAACACGATCATCAGTAATATTCCCAGAATTATGGCAAAAATCCTGATCAGGATTCTGATTGTTCGCTTAAATATATTCCTTTTTACAGTCATTTACTTTGATCCATTACCGTTTGGCGGGTACCCTATTTAGTGCTTGTCTATAAAATAACTTAAAACTGATTTACGATTGGAGATTAACGATCTTTGATCTGCGAAGTATCTGTACTTCAGTTAAATCTAAATTCTTAAATCGTTAATCGTTAATCTGAAATCAAGAAGATATGGACATTATGGACAATCACTATTTATAAACTTTCCGCGGCCTCAAAGATAACAACCCTGAGGGAATAAGTATGTGGGTCTGTAAATTTTCATGATTCTAAGAAGCTGTCTAAAAATGATATTTAAATTTCATTTTCCACGACCTTTAGAGGCTGTGTGAAAATGCGATTTTGATTAGCCC
>JABMQA010000315.1 GCA_013203545.1 Bacteroidota bacterium | reverse complement strand
GTGAGCTAAAGTGCCTAAAGTTTATGCCGAAGACATGCCTTTGGCAGAGTGAGCTAAAGTTTGGAATGAATTAAATATTGATCTATGATCATAATATCCGCCGCCGCCCAAACCACCTCATAAATTTCATCCAACCCAAACCATCGAAAATCCGAATGATCAACTAAAACAACCTCGTCATTGTCAGTTGCACACACAAACGGGATCAGCCTGATTGATTTTTCAGGGTAATCATACTCCACAGGTTCCAGCTTTTTGCAGATGCGAATCAGAATATTCAGTTCTTCCATGATTTCCCGCACTATGCACTCCTCTGCGGTTTCACCAGGCTCTATCTTACCACCAGGAAATTCCCACATTCCGGCGAGATGCTGTCCGTGCGCACGACGTGCAGCTAAAATCTTGCCCTCTTTTTCGATGATGGCACAGGTAACATCTATCATTTCCGTTTCATTACCTGTTTAACCTTATCAACAATATTGATGGCGATCAAACCATATTTCTGCATCAACTCCTCCGGCTTTCCCGATTCACCAAAACAATCTGGCATGCCAACAAATTCCATGGGCACCGGATTGTTTTTCACAAGTACTTCGGCAACGGCACTTCCAAATCCGCCATAAATCTGATGCTCCTCGGCAGTAACAATAGCGCCGGTTTCCTTTGCGGCTTTCAGGATTATTTCCTCGTCGATGGGTTTTATCGTATGAATGTTGATGACCCTTGCGGAAATATTTTCCTCCTTTAACAAGCGGCAAGCTTCCAGGGCCTCCCATACCATATGGCCTGTAGCAGCAATGGTAACATCGGTTCCATCGGCCAACAACTGCCCCTTCCCGATCTTAAAATCCTGGTCATTGTCTGTGAAATCAGGAACGGCCTCCCTGCCAAACCTGATATAAACAGGCCCGTTCAATTCCAGAATGGCTCTTTCGGTGGCTATTTTGGCCTGTGTGGCATCACAGGGTGAGATCACTGTCATATTTGGCAGCACACGCATCATGGCAATATCCTCCAGAGCCTGGTGTGTGGCGCCATCGGGACCAACCGAAATTCCTGCATGTGCCCCGCCAATCACCACATGCACATCATTGTAGCAAAGCGAAATCCTGATCTGGTCGGTGGCCCGTAAAGCTGCAAAAACACCATAGGTTGAGAAAACCGGCACCTTACCGGACAATGCCAATCCGGCGGCTACTCCCACACAATTCTGCTCGGCGATGCCCAGCGAAACAAACCTTTCAGGAAATATATCGGCAAACAGGTTCATGCCAACCGATGTGGTGATATCAGCCCCTATACCGACAACATTCTTGTTTTTGCGCCCGGCTTCCAATACGCCCTCCCCAAATCCTGATTTTGTGGATTTATTACCTTTGTCTAAATATATTTCCATACTTCACCTTTTACAATTGAATAAACTTTTGGGGCTGAATTTTCTTAGTAGATGTCTTCAAATCATCCTTCAATTTCTCTAATAAAATCCTCCGACTCTTTTGCATTTGGTGCCCTACCATGCCATCGGTAGTCCCCTTCTATGGATTTCACTCCCTTTCCCATCAGTGTATGAGCTATAATAACGGATGGTTTTCCTGAAATTTTCTCAGCCTTTTGGTAGGTTTCAACCAATCCTCCGATGCTATTTCCGTCACATTCGAACACCGCCCAACCAAACGATCTCCATTTTTCAGCAAGAGGCTCTATTTCCATCACATCGCTCACCCTGCCATCAATCTGTACCTTATTGCTGTCAACCAGCGCAATGAGGCTATCAAGTTTATGATGGGCAGCGCTCATGGCTGCTTCCCAAATGGAGCCCTCCTGCAATTCCCCATCACCATGAATGGTATATACCTTCCAGTCCGCATTATCCATCTTTGCTGCCAGCGCCATCCCCACTGCCACCGATAGGCCCTGCCCCAATGATCCTGCTGAAAGCTCAATTCCCGGTAAGTGGTGATCCCTGCCCGGATGACCCTGCAATCGTGAACCGAGTTTTCGTAATGTCTGCAACTCATCGATTGGAAAATACCCTGCATGTGCCAGCGCTGTATAAAAAACCGGTGCAACATGTCCGATGGACAGGATCAGCCGGTCCCGGTCAGGCCAGGCCGGATTATCAGGATTGTGCCTCATCCTGTTAAAGTATAATACCGTAAATACATCGGCAAGCCCCAATGAGCCTCCCAAATGCCCCGATCCGGCTACTTTTAGGGCTCTTACCACATCTTTCCTGATTGATATGGCCAGATCCGCCAATTCGTCAATAGTATGTTTTTTAATGTAGTTCATTTCAAGATATATTAATGTGACGAAGTTATAAAAATTTATTTTGATTCTAAACGTAAAAAATAATAACATTGTAAATCTTTTTTTGCAGTTTATTTGCAGTTGAATTTAAAGCATTATTCATGAAAAAATCAGTACTGACTTTCGGTGCAGTCGTTGCATTATTATGCTGCCTGTTTGTTGATGTGGCCTACGCACAGGTTGAAACACAGCTTATTTATAAAGAGCGCGGAAGAAATCAAGTAGATGTTCAGATTTACTTTTCTGATCAAAACGGATC
>JABMQA010000314.1 GCA_013203545.1 Bacteroidota bacterium | reverse complement strand
CTCCGATGCTGATGTTTTAATACATGCAATTTGTGATGCTTTATTAGGTGCTGCCGCTTTACGCGATATAGGTTTCTTTTTCCCTGATAAATCCCCTGAATTCAAAAATATTGACAGCAAGATATTACTGAAAAAAATTGTTGGACTGCTTACCGAAAACGGCTATTCAATAAATAATATTGATTCAACAATTTGCCTGCAAAAACCAAAACTCTCAGAATACATCCCCGAAATGAAAATAGTCCTTGCTAAAACCATGCAGATCAGCGAAGGAGATATTTCAATAAAAGCAACCACTACCGAAATGTTAGGCTTTGAAGGCAGAGAAGAAGGTGTTTCAGCTTATGCTGTGGTGCTTATCGCTAGATAAATTGTTGTTTCAGGGCTGTTGAAGCTAAGAATCCCTTATCCTAATTGAATTTTGTGATAGTAATCTTCAGTTTACGGATCTGGGTAGAGGGGAACAAGGAGCTCTGGTCACAGTCGTCATCGTACGGAAACCCGTAACACTTATTGTCAATGCTGCACTTATGAAGGATCTTAGAGAACCAGTTGGTGGTCCCGTTCTTATAGAAGGTTGATGTATCGCATGCATTCTGATAATCATACCCATACAGGACAGACCTGTTCAATGCCCCGGCAATTTTCGGGATCAGTTTTTGTTCCGGGATTGGTCTGCTACCATCTGTATGCAGCTCACCGTCACATCCAAATACATTCGATGAAGAGGGTTTATTGATCTTCACGGTCTTATTATTGAAACTAGCGTCTTCTGAAGTAAAACTGAAATCGAATACATTGTCGTCTTCGACTATCCCTGCCGCTCTCCAGGATGAACGAGTGGCGTCGGTCATAATCAGGGAGTCCGTCTTATATTTAGTCCAGACGGAATCAATATATGGATCGAAATAGTGTTGATTGAATCCAATGTCGAGCTTATTGGGAGCCACGATCCGGGCATTTCCCTGTACCAGTACCTGAAATTCGGCCGGCGCTTGGTTCTTAAAATAGTTAAACACCTGCTCCCGGGTGGCTGCCATCCCGATATGGAAATTTTCTGCAGAATCCGAAATGGTGTAGGGTATACCGAAATAGTCAACCGAGGTTGTATTCACATACAGGCCCCCATTGAAATAGGTAAATTCGACTTTATCATAGATAATAGAATTATTCGGGTCGTTGGGGTCATTCCAGTTGGCATCCGTATATCCTGCATTCGGATTCGGTGTTATAATCTGCATCCGCAATGGTTTCCCAATGGAAAAACGAATTCTTGCACTTCTCAGGGAGTCGAGTTTGATAACTTTGACTTCGGTACAGGTATGAGAATAATTGGTATAGTATTTACCGTTAATTAACACATTGTTGTCAGCCAGCTTTACCTTGGTGACCTGGTTATTGGCATCCACCCAGCAAACGTTACAATTCTGGCCGGCGCCCTGATTCCCCATGCACGAAAAAAAGATGGAATCGTCGGGAAGGCCAGATTGGTTTTCTATGGTGATTTCCAGCTGATCCAGGGTGCTACCGAAACCGTTAGGATTACTATTGTCATCATCCGTGGCACCTTGTTTTTCACATCCTGTGCTGCAGAAAATCATGCATGAAAGGATAAGCAATTTTGTATGTTTTTTCATGGACCTTAAATTTATTTACAAATATAGGGTTTTATTTCAAATAAATTTATTTAAATTATTTCAAAATTGTTTATATTTGTTAATCATTTAACCTAACTTTATTTCACATAATATGAAAAATAATATTATCCTTATTATGAAAATTCCTTTAAACACACCCCACACTTCAATATGTTAAATATGAAACTGGAGCAAGGATTTTATTTAAAAAACCGGATGGGAATAAATATTTACTTATTGATTGAGAATTTGTTCAACTTTAAAAACGTGTTTTATGTTTATCCATCAACAGGAAACCCCAATGACGACGGATTTCTTTCCAATCCTGAAAATCAAGCGTTCATCAACCAGCAACTTGATCCCGAATCATACAGAACCCTGTATAAATTAAAGTTGCTCAATCCTCAGCATTATGATATTCCAAGAATAATAAGACTTGGATGTATGTTGCATTTTTGAATATTAGTATTGAACGGTTTGGCGTCGAGTAGGTAAAGGGGAATTTCACCCCTAAACCTCTCACAGAACCGTACGTGACAGTCTCCCGTCATACGGCTCTTCAGTTAATATTCTTATTGTTTAAGTCATCTCATTTTAATG
>JABMQA010000028.1 GCA_013203545.1 Bacteroidota bacterium | reverse complement strand
TCCGGCATCTTTTCTTCGTTTTGCTCCATCAGCATATTGAGCCATTTTGTGGTGTTTTTTCTCGAAAAACTGTGTTTATTCACTTTGTAAACGGCAGGCATAAAAATGGTCTTTTCATGGTTGGCAATGGCATAGAGGGCTTTGTTCAGGCTTTTACTGTTTGTAAAATCAAACGAAATCCCAACCCGGCCACTTTTCCTGTCAAACTGGTAAATCACATTTTGGATGCCCTTTTGCGTTTGAAGAATTTTGGATACTTTTTTCAACTCATTGTCGGAATGGTCAAGAAAACTGAGATCGGAATATGCACTAAAAAGACCAAAAATGAAATTATTGCTTTCGATGCCCACCGACATGGAGAAGTTTCCCGACCCGTCATCATTGATTATTATTTTTTCGTTGATCTCAACACAGCCCGTTAAAAGTGCCGTGGCAATGAGTAAAGTGGCGAAAATCCGTATGGGATGGCCTTTAATTGTATTTTTTATCAAAATTCCCGGTGTTATAATATTACGGTGTAGAACGATTAAAACAACGAATCATTACAGACTACTTTACAATTAACTTTCGAACCCCGCAGCCATCCAACGCAGATGTTCTTTTAATAAAATACAATCCGGGGTTTAAACCAATAGTTCTGATCGAAACAAGGTTTGAGCCTTCATTCAGGTTAAATTCTTCGGCATGGATCAACTTTCCGCTCATTTCAAAAATAGCTATCCTTTGCACACCGGAATGTTCGGTTTCAAGGAGGATATGAATCTGGTTTCCGGAAACGGGATTTGGATAAATCACAAATTCAGAACCGGGATCAGGTGAAGTAGTGGTTTGAATATCCGGTTCTGCCGGTGGAATACTCCCTGACTTAATCACATTGGTGCCATCCCATTTTATGTTGATCATTTTTTGGGTATCCGATCCAATTAATGAAACCAATTCCCCACCTGAGATGTCAGCTGATGAAAATGATGCATCTGAGTCAATATTTATTGTCAGGGCATAGTTTCTCAGGTCGCCGGGTATATTTTCAACATCGAGTAATATGGTAAGAACGTTACCATTCAGGGCATAGGAAAGGACTGATTCATCCCTTGTCCGCAAATATTCGTACACCTCCTGATGGGGAGCCATCCAAATCCGGTCCGACCCGTTCTTGCCATAGGTTTGCCCGATATAGTTCATGTAATATTCAAATGTCGGAAAAACCAGGCTTCCGCCAATTTGTTCAAATTTCACACGGTGCGTAAACTCTGTCCACCAATAATGGTTGCTATTGGAACTGTTTGCAGCCACACCATCGATGTAACCGGAGATGTTGTTAATGTCGAAGGCATCATCATACAGCATTTTTCTGAAAATCCGCAAACCGTTATAATTAATCGGGTCATCAATGGGGAGGCCATTATAATATCCCAGGTAACTGTTTTCTTTGGTATAAACCACTTTATTGCCCTGGCTAAATGCCGGGATAATATAGTTTGAATCGCCGCTTGGAACAACAAAATGCGACATATCGATACCGGCCAGCCGGGTTACATGATCCCTGTTTTCTGCAATTTCGAAATTATAGTCCGTTCCGTTATATGCGGCATGTGAATAACTATGGTTCAGAACATCCCATCCGGCATTGTACATTTCGGTAAGTTTATCCCAGGTAATATAATCGGGTGTATTGATATGCAAATCAGCATAGCTTGCGTTAACTGAATTCCATGCCAGGGAAGCCCTGAAAGGGATATCATTACCACAGCCATCCGTATAAAACAGACCCGGATAGTTGGTGTTGTTTTCATCAAGATAACCCCCGTTTAAAACCTGAAATGCATGGGTATAGGCATCCTCCCTGCCGTCATCCAGTGCAAAGCTGTAGGCGAAGTGTTTATTATATTTTAGCGAAGCTTTTGAAACTGTTAAGTATTGAGGTACATTGTCAAGCAGTACGGTGATAAAAATACCCTGATCAGGTGTTAATTCTTCCACAATAATCTGTACTGAATCCAGGGGTGAAATTAAATGCTCGGTGTCGGTAAGCCGTGCTGATATTTTATAGGTTCCGGCTCCTTCGATAATCTGGTTGAAATCGTAAGGAGCAGTGGTGTCTTCACCTATTTTCACTCCATCCAGAAAAAATTCAACTTTTGCTACGGTAATGGCCTGGTGGGTTTCTTCTATTAATTCAGCTACAAGTTCACCGTCACCCCCATTACCATTGTGTGCATTGTCGGTCTTACCTTCGCCGAACCATAAGTAAGGATTGCCCCCTCCCTTGAAAACTATTTTTTGGAGGCCAATGGCAAAGTTACCGGCATTTGCACTATAAGGGAATTCAAGGTAGGCTATATTGCTAAAGTCGATAGCTGTGTCAAAATCGGATAACGGAATTCGCAAAACGGCCCAATCATCAACATTTCCGCCGGCATCCTGGATATATGGGCCCAGGTTGAGCGAACCGATGGCCTGGGGGCGCAATCTTATTTTGTTCCAGTCAGGGTTGCCATCAAACAATTTTATGGTAATTTCCAGGGTATCATTACCGTCACCCAGTACATTTATTTTCGGACTATAAACGCTAGTGGGATTGTTTCCAAGTTTGAGTTTTCTGTATCCTGTGAGTTCGTTAGATATCAGTAAATGTTCTGGCTCAGGGCTGACCAAACCGTCTATTTCGGCTATGATCTGCAGGTTAGCAGGATTTGGAATGGTTTCACCTTCGAGGGGTGAGATAATAGAAACGCTGAGGTCTGACATGATCTGGGCAGGTTGCTGGATATCTATGG
Source organism: Bacteroidota bacterium (assembly GCA_013203545.1). GTDB lineage: Bacteria > Bacteroidota > Bacteroidia > Bacteroidales > 4484-276 > JABMQA01. The sequence continues at coordinate 915 of JABMQA010000028.1, read as the reverse complement.
CGATTGTGTCCGATGTTGCGGTTTGATTTTCGGCAGTATTTACAACGGCGTAAAAGTGATACATTCCTGACTGAACACGCTCCAATTCTAAATAAAACGGCTGAAATTCATCCTGGTAAAGCAATTCACTACCCTGGTAGAAATCAACACTTGTAATGGCATTTTCAACAGGTTCGGGAATAATGGTTATAGCAACCAGTTCGCCTGGGCCACCGCTGCCATTATGGATATTATCGGTTTTACCTTTCCCAAACCAAATAAATGGTTCGCTTCCACCGGTAAATCTTATCGAAAGGATGTCCAGGTCAAAATTACCGGCATCAGCACTGTACGGAAATTCCATATAGGCCATGCTGGAAAAGTCGATGGCAGTGTCGAAATCGGACAGGGGGATTTTAATTGTACCCCAGTTAATTCCAATGCCACCGGCATTTGCTGTGTATGATGATAAATTGAGTGTTCCGGTTGCTGATGGCCTTAACCTGATTTTCGACCAGTTGATGTTACCGAAATTGTCCCTGAGTGTTATTTGCAGGGTATCATTCCCTGCAAGAACAGGGTTAACCATTGGCCCGTAAATACTTGTGGAATTGTATCCCAGTTTGAGTTTACGATAACCAGTCAGCGAATTGGTGACTGACAAGTATGCAGGGTTATTTGGCTGTGCACCGGTAACATCAGCGTCAAGCCGGATATCCGCAGGCGCTTCAAGGCTAAGTCCGGATTGAGGGGACGTAATCGTGATCCCTAAATTAAAAACCGGAGGGTCAATAACTGTGATATTTATCGCTTGAGAAATTTCAAAGGAATTGTCATCATAGGTCACTTTTGCTGATAATGAAAAGTTTCCGGCTTCATTCGGTTGCCACGAAAATGCAAAGGGATAATCAACAGTCTCACCAAGGAGGTTGGATG
>JABMQA010000313.1 GCA_013203545.1 Bacteroidota bacterium | reverse complement strand
TCTCACAACTCAATTATAGCAATTTTAACCTGGCAAAACTCAACCGGGAAATCAGGAATTCGGAGGAAAAGGTTTTAAGAAATCAACAACAACACAACCTGGTGCTTGATTCGTTACCAATGATGTTTTATACCGTAAATCCAACCGGCGAAATGTCCACAACATGGATTAGCGAACAGGTAAAACAGATAACCGGTTTTTCTCAGGAACAATTCATCCAGAGCTCATCCTTCTGGACTCGCCGACTCCATCCTGCCGACCGGAAACGGGTTTTAGAAATGTACAATTCGGTACTTCAAAAAAATACTGTTATAATAGAATATCGCTGGCAATGTGCTGATGAATCTTATCGGTGGTTTGTTGACCAGATAGTTCTTATTAAAGACGAATCCGGAAAGCCTAAAGAAATTGTAGGAACATGGAGGGATATTACTGACAACAAACAGACAGAAAATCAGATCAGAATGCTGGCACAAACAGTAAAAAGCATTTCAGAATGTGTGAGCATAACAGATCTTGAAAACCAACTTATTTTTGTAAATGATGCTTTTTTGAATGTTTATGGCTATACCGAAGAAGAACTGATTGGGAAAAACATTTCGGTAGTAGGTTCTGCAAAGATGGGTCCCGGTGCGGTCGAAAAAATATTGAAAGCTACTATAGATGGCGGCTGGTCCGGTGAACTTATCAACCGCCGAAAAGATGGAAGCGAATTCCCGATTTCACTCTCAACATCAGTTGTTCGGGATGAATATGGTGATACAATTGCCCTGGTTGGTGTTACCATCGATATTACCAAACGAAAGCAAGATGATATTACGCTGCGTGCAAGTGAAGAAAAGTATCGACGGATGGTTGACCTTTCACCAGACGCTGTTATAATCCATTCAGCAGGTAAAATTCTGTTTGCAAATCCGACTTCACTAAAATTATTAAAAGCCGAATCGTTTGAACAGATAAAAGACATTCCGGTTATGGATTTCGTTCATCCCGATTACAAAGAAATTGCTATATCCAGAATCAGGAAAATCTATGAAACAGGCGAACCGGCAGATTTTACTGAAGAGAAATTTGTTAACCTTGAAAATGAAGTTTTTTTTACTGAAGTCATTGGAATTCCAATAAATTATATGGGAAAGCCTGCCATTCAGACCATTGTTCGAGACATCAGCGAAAGAAAGCGTTCAGAACTGATACAGGGCGTATTGTTCAACATTGCCAGTGCTGTGATAACAACGCACAATACCGAGGAATTGATCTCCTTTATTCACCATCAGATCGAAGCATTAATTGATACCTCTAATTTCTATATTGCCTTATACGATGAGAATACTGATATGCTTACCTCTCCTTTCGTTAAAGATGAGAAAGATGATATTGATATCTGGCCTGCACAGAAATCGTTGACCGGATATATGATAAGACAAAAAAAATCGCTGCTGGTAGAAAGGAATGAAATATTACGGTTGTACAGGAAAGGTGAAATCGATATGGTTGGTACACCTGCTCAGGTATGGTTGGGCGTACCACTTAAAAGTGAAGGGAAAGTTACCGGTGCAATTGTTGTCCAGAGCTACACTGATGAAAATGCATTCAGTTTGAAGGATGTGAACTTACTTGAATTCATTTCACACCAGGTAAGCATTTCTATCGAGCGAAAAATAGCTGAACAGGGAATCAAAGCAGCCCTGATCAAAGCACAGGAATCCGACCGGCTAAAATCCTTATTCCTGGCTACCATGTCACATGAATTACGAACGCCACTCAATTCAATCATAGGATTTTCGGATCTGATTGATGATTCAGTAGCGATTAATGAAATTGTAAAATATGCTGCTATTATTCATCAAAATGGAGAACACCTGTTACAATTGGTCATGGATATTTTTGATATCACATTAATTGAAACAGGGCAATCTAAATATCATAGAGAAGCTTTTCTGCTAAAGAACTGGCTTAATGAAATATATGCAACCATTTCATCTGAACAATTTAAGATGGGTAAGGGAAATATTGAACTTATCATGCAACCTGCTCATGATAATGATGATATTATAGTTTATACCGATCCACATAAACTCAAACAGGTTTTTATTAACCTGTTGAAAAATGCACTGAAATTTACGCCTGCCGGTTCAATCAAATTCGGATATGATATAGTTACTGAAGACAACAACCAAATGCTGAAGTTTTATGTAGCAGATACAGGGATTGGAATTCCGAATGAATCCATGGGTTCGATTTTTGAAATTTTCAGACAGGGAGAAAATTCACTGACAAGAAAATACGGAGGAACCGGGATTGGCCTGTTTGTTGCCAAAAAACTCACCGAACTGTTGGGTGGTACGATTTCGGTGGAATCACAGATTGGTGTTGGCTCAACTTTTTATGTTTCCCTGCCACTAAACGGATCTAATGTCAAAAATGCTTTGGCCGATAATATCAACCTGATCCCCACGGCCGGAATTTTGAAAGACAAAACCATCCTGGTGGCCGAAGATGACGACTCGAATTATAAACTGCTGGAAGTCCTGTTAAATAACAAATCAGTAACGATATTGCGGGCCCATGATGGCATTGAAGCTGTTGAACTTGCCACCGCACATCCGGAAATCAACCTGGTACTCATGGACGTAAAAATGCCAAATAAAAGCGGTTATGTTGCTGCCAGAGAAATAAAGAAGCTCCGCCCCAACCTCCCAATTATCGCACAAACAGCTTATGCTATGATTGGTGATAAAGAAAAAGCTATTGACGCGGGTTGTGACGACCACATCACAAAACCCATTAAAAAACAGGCTCTTCTAACAAAAATGGAAAGATTCCTCTCAATTTAAGTTTCACCCAACGACTCTCTATCAATTTTTCACCATGTAATGTTATTTAATTAACATTGTTATTTTATTCACAATTAACTTGGTCAGCAATATTATTCAACATATTTTTGCATCCGTAAAATAGTTAAAAGATAACAACTTTAGAGTTCACTAAATCAACCGATTAATACATTAACAGATCAATCATGG
>JABMQA010000312.1 GCA_013203545.1 Bacteroidota bacterium | reverse complement strand
TATCAAATAAGAAATCTAAAAACCAGGCATTATGTTCAAGAATTATTTTAAAATCGCTTTTGCAAATATTATTAAAAGCAAAGTTTATTCTTTTATAAGTATTTCCAGTCTAGCTGTTGGAATGGCTGTATGTATTTTGCTGTTGTTATATGTATCGCACGAATTGAGCTATGACCGGTACCATGAAAAATCTGATAATATTTATCGGCTATGCCAGCAGGCACATCCCTATCAGGCTCCCGGTGCCGCCAGGTTATTGGCAGATAATTTACCCGAAATAAAAAATTATGCCCGCATCTTACCCCGGGATAATATAACTGTGCAAATTGATGATGAGCGATTTAAGGAAGATATGGTTGCCTGGGTAGACGCTAGTCTTTTTGAAATATTTTCCTTTAAGTTCATTAAAGGCAATCCCGATTTTTCTTTGCAGCAACCCGGAACAGCAATAATCTCAGAAAGTACTGCCTCCAAATATTTTGGAAAAGAAGACCCCATTGGGAAATTAATGAAAGTGGACAATGAATATGATTACACCATAACCGGAGTTATTGAAGATATACCCGAAAATTCCCATTTTACTTTCGATATTTTTATGACCCTTGAAGATGGGGATAAAATGTTTAGTGAAAATTGGATGGAGAATTGGGGATGGTGGAATTTTCTGGTTTATTTTGAGATGCAAGAAAAGTTTTCTAAACCCGATCTGGAAGCAAAGATCTGCAATTTAATGAAGGACAAGGAGGATTCTTATGCTGAATTGCCTGTATTCACAGTTCAAAACCTAAAAGACATACATCTCTATTCATCTCACTTTCTTGGTGATATTCAACCTCAAAATAGCATCACCTATGTATTAATTTTTTCAGCTATTGGTTTCCTTATTTTACTTATTGCCTGCTTTAATTATATAAATTTACTTACCGCAAATTCAACTACCCGTGGGACTGAAATTGGCGTGAGAAAAGCTTTTGGAGCTTCGCGCAAACAACTGGCAATGCAATACATATCAGAATCATTTATTGTGATTATTATTTCTTTATTTCTTTCGTTGGTGGCAATTCGTATTGCTTTACCTGTTTTTAATGATCTTTCGGGAAAAGAATTGTCCTTTTCCATCCTGGCGAATATGAATATCATTTTGAGCATTCTGGGAATGGTGTTGATTGTTGGCCTGCTGGCAGGATGGTATCCGGCATTTGTCCTTTCCTCCTATAGTCCCACTAAAGCGCTCAAATCTTCAAAAAGTAATGTCGGTTCTAAATTTCAGCTCAGGAAAATACTTGTTGGTGCACAATTTACCATTGTGATCATATTAATCGCATGTGCCACCATCATGTTTCGACAAATTAATTTTCTAAGAAACACAGCATTGGGCTTCGACAAAGAGGCAGTAATTACCGCTGTTTTCGATTATGGCGATGAAGCAACATACAATAGCCTCAAACAGGCGCTTCTTGGTCAAAGTTATGTATCAAGTGTTTCTGTTGCCAGCCGTATTCCTTCAGGTTCTCTCAGTAATAAAGGAAGTGTATTGCCAGAAGGTAAAACAGAACCCAGGGAAATTCCATATGTACATCTAAATTTCGATTATTTCAAAACCCTGGGCATTGAAGCAAAACAAGGAAGATTGTTTTCTAATCAACTGAAAACAGATGCAACGGAATCTATTATTCTAAACAAAGAAGCTGTAAAATATTTAGAAATAGAGGGTAATCCCATTGGGCAATCAATTGAATGTAACTGGCCAAGATCTACCCGGCGCATTATTGGCGTTATTGATGATATTTACTTTGAATCGCTTTACAATAAAATTAAACCAGCTGTATTCTTAATAGATTACACTGAGGCCTACCATCTGATCATCAAAGTAATGCCGTCAGATGCAATCGGTTCAATGAATTCCGTTACCGAAATCTGCCAGGAGATTTATCCCGACGAGGTTATTGAGTTTAGTTTCCTCGATACTATATTGCAGCAACGCTATAAAAAGGATCAAAACACGTTTCACCTTATGGGATATTTTGCTCTACTGGCAATTATACTCGCCTGCATGGGTTTGCTGGGAATGGCTTCCTTTATTATGACAAGCCGAACCAAAGAAATAGGTATCCGCAAAGTAAACGGAGCAAGTGTTTCCGAAATCATGCAAATGCTCAATATAAGTTTTGTTAAATGGATAGCCATTGCTTTTGTTATTGCAACCCCGATAGCCTGGTACAGTATGGATAAATGGCTGGCAAATTTTGCCTATCAAACCGAACTCAGTTGGTGGATATTTGTACTGTCAGGAGCTATTACCATGACCATTGTTTTAGTTACGGTGAGCTGGCTAACATACAGGACTGCACGAAGGAACCCAATAGAAGCTCTTAGATATGAATAAAATGAAACACCCATGATAAGCAATTTGTAACACTCACGAGTATGATTAAAAGGAAAACAATTTTCCCGCAGATTGCGCAGATAAATGCAGAAAAACTATCTGCGAAAATCAGCGTTATCTGCGGGAAACAAATTTCAAACATATGAAATACGAAAGATATCGCTGGATAAGAATAGGATTTAATACCTGTAATAAGTTTATAAAAACATGATTCGAAAAAGTATAAAAATTGCAATTCGCCGACTTGTTACTTTAAAAGTATATTCATCGATAAACATAGGGGGCCTGGCCATCGCAATTTCAGTTTGCCTTGCCATAATCTTATATACGGCTCATCATATGAGTTTCGATAGATTCATTCCCAATGGCGAAAATAGCTACCGGCTTATTTCCCGTTATGGAGATGGCACCTACAGTACCAATACATTTGCCTGTTTCGCAGATGTATTGCCCTATTTCCCACAAGTTCAATCCCACACCATATGCTATGATAATCATAATATCGAAGAGGTGTTTATTGGTGAAAACGAGATAAAGATTAATGGAGCCATATTTGCCAATGATTCGTTTATGGATTTTTTCGGTGTTAAAATGATTCAAGGGGATAAACAATCCATAAATCAGCCCAACACCATGCTTGTGACAGCGGACATGGCAGAGAAACTTTTTCCGCACCAGGAAGCCATTGGAAAAACAGTTTTGATAAGGTCCTTTACCAGAAATCAGGACAGCCTGATTGCCTATACCATAAAAGGGATTGTTGATGCATTGCCTGAAACTTCTCATATCAAAAATGAAATGCTGCTATCACAACAAGGGCATTTTGAACCAACCGTGGAGACTGTGAAATCAAGAAAAGTATTTGGAGGCTTGATATATGTTAAGCTCTTTCCTTCAACAATCATTGCGGATCTCGAAAAAAGCTTTCAAGCCAAAATCGAACCTATCCTGGGAGGTAAGCACGGGCCTCCCCTGGATGCCTTCAACCATAAACTGCAGCCCGTGTACGATATTCATTTTACCCAGGGTTTGAACAATGAAATGCAGCCCACCGTACGGCGATCATCGCTTAATATTCTGCTTTTGGTTGGCCTCCTGATTTTCGCCATAGCCATTGTGAATTCCGTGATCATGCATTTTGCCAGAACCACCTTTAATCGTAAATCCGCACTCGTTATCAGGTTTCATGGTGCTACCAAACAGAACATGTTTGTGCAAACTTTTATTGAGGTTTTTATTTCGGTATCAATGAGTTTTTTTCTGGCAATTTTTCTGTTGTCATCGTTCAGGTTAATACTTGCTGAATATTTCTTTGCAAATTGGATAATTTCCTTTCAAACCTATACATTCTGGTTAATATTTTTCAGTTTGTTTTTGATTGTCACAGTGTCCATCAGTGTTCTCAGTTCCCTGAATCTTCTGAAAGATGAGACGATCGTGAAAGAATCCACCACACAGAAAGGCTTGAATGCTGCCGTCCCACTGGTTATTTTTCAGTTTGTAATGGTCATTGTATTAATAAGCTTTGCGCTTCTGCTGAACCGGCAAATGACTTTTATCAGGCAAAAGGACCTGGGTTTCTCAAGCGAGAATGTACTGGTTATAAAAGTCCCTCAGCAAAACGCCAAAATTCATACTTTTAGGGATGAACTTTTAAAGATTCCGGGTATTATCAATGCCGGTACAGCACACCATTATCCCGGATTTCGTTTACAGGACATGAATTTTTCGAGCGGAGGTAATTCTTTCCCGTTTAAATTTGGATACATCGATCAGGATGCTGTTGCTACATTGGATATTAAGCCCTTGAAATATTTTTCCTACCTCAACGACAATGCAACAGACGGATGGTTGATTAATGAGACATTTTATAAGCATCTTAAAAGCGTTTATTCCGAAGGCCAGATTGCGACAGGAAATTTCCCCCGGGATGCCGGCGAGGCTGATGATGATAATTCCAACTGGTTTACGGTGCTGGGTGTAATCAGCGATTTTCATTACGCTTCACTTCATTCCGAAATAGACAATTTTGCATTTTTTATTCCAAAAACTGATTCGCGCTTTAACAGATTTATATTAGCCAGGTTTAATCAGAATAATTGCCGGGAAGTTATTAGTGCCATCGAAGACAAAATGGCGGAAATCTATCCCGGTCAACCCATAAATTATTCCTTTCTGGATGAAAAACTAAATAGTGAATACGCTTCCGAGCAGATACTATTGAAGCTCATTAACGCATTTTCGATACTGGCAATTTTTATTGCAAGCCTTGGCTTAATGGGGCTGTCGGTATTCATGACCGAAAAAAGAACCAAAGAGATAGGCATCCGTAAAGTAATCGGGGCATCGGTTTATGAAATCATGAAAATGCTCAACCTGGTCTTCTTTAAATGGGTGGGTATTGCCTTTATTATTGCCACGCCCATGGCCTATTATGCAAGCCACATTTGGTTGCAAAATTTCGCCTACAGAACCGCATTGAGCTGGTGGATTTTTATCCTCGCGGGAATGATGGCACTAATTATTGTATTTGTTACCGTAAGCTGGCAAACATTTAAAGTGGCTCGCAGAAACCCGGTGGAGGCCTTGAAGTATGAGTAAGG